>DASUSF010000052.1:0-4926 GCA_036375275.1 Geminicoccaceae bacterium
GACGGCGGAGGCCGGGCGCCAAGAGCGGAGCCGCGGGACACCGCCTCAGCCGTGTCCTGCTCCCTCGCCTGTGCTAGTACCTCAGCATGACCGACCTTCTCGATCGCCCGTCGCTCTACGAGCGGGACTTCTACCTCTGGACGCGGGAGCAGGCCCGGCTGCTGCGCGAGGCCGCGGCGCAGCGCATGAACACGCCGTTCGACCTTCTGAACCTGGCCGAGGAGATCGAGAGCTTGGGGAGAAGCGACCGTCGTGCCGTGGTCAGCCGCCTCGCCCGGATCATCGAGCACGCCTTGAAGCTCGACCATTCGCCCGCCGGGCCGCCCCGGCGCGGCTGGAAGGTCTCGATCCAGAAGCAGCGGGTCCAGCTCAGGCGCGCGTTCGCCGAAAGTCCGAGCCTGAGGGGAGAGCTTTCAGAGCTGGCGGAGGAGGCGTACGAGATCGGCCGGCTGCAGGCGTTCGAGGGCATGATCGACGAGGTCGACGAGGACGAGCTGCCGCGGGCCAACCCCTATCGGCTCGACGACCTCCTCGATCCCGACTGGTTCCCGGACGAGCCCGACAGGCCGTAGCGGGCGGAAGTCGCTTCAGTCCAGGCCCTCGTTCGGGATGTTGATGGTCTCGCCGCAGTGCTTGCAGTGGACGGCATCGGCGTCGTGCCGGGAGAGGCCGCACTTCTGGCACTCGAAATGGACCTTGCTCGGCCGGAACACGGTCTGGGCGAGCCGGATGAACAGCGAGACCCCGATGATCATGATCAGCACGGCGAGCAGGCGCCCCCCGGTGCCGGGCAGCGTGATGTCGCCGAAGCCGGTCGTGGTCAGCGTCGTGACCGTGAAGTAGAGCGCGTCCGCATAGTTCCGGATCTGGTCGTTGCGCCCGACCTGGGTCTCGAACACCAGCGCGGTCATGATCAGGAGAAAGACGACGAGGTTGAGGACCGCGAAGACCAGGTCCTGATTGCGCTTGAAGAACGGCACGTCGCGCTGCAGACGGGAGACTGTCTGGTAGGAGCGGAAGACGCGGAGCACCCGGAGCACGCGCAGGAAGGCGAAGTTGCCGAAGAATGCGGGCGCGAGCAGCGAGACGAGCACGATGATGTCGGCGATCCCGACCGGATGCAGCAGCTCGCGGATCGGCCGGCGGACGATCGAGACCCGGGCCGCGAAGTCGAGCAGGATCACGGTGCCGAGGATCGGGTCGACGATCAGGATCCAGTCCGCACCCCGGAAAAACGAGGCGCTGACAACGAAGACGACCACCATGACGTCGAAGGCGAGCATCACGTACCGGAACGTCTCGGCACGCCTGGTGCGCCTGTAGTACAGCTCGTAGAGGAGGTGCCGCAGCGTCCCGTCATGCTCGGCCGCCCGGCTCGGTGCCGGCGCTTGTCCCGCAGTGTCAGGCTCCACCCGCTCGGTCATCCGACAGTCACCGATGATTCAGGCGGGCAGCAGCGCGGCGGCGGCGCCCACGAGCCCGCGGCGGGTGCAGGTCCAGTGAATGGCCATCGACCGCTCTTTTCATGTCGGTCAGGGCGACAGCTGGCCGCCGTTCACCTCCAGGATCTGGCCGGTGACGTAGCCGCTGAGCTGGTCCGAGGCGAGGTAGAGGTAGGCGCCGGCGGCCTCCTCGGGGGTGCCGAGCCGACCCATCGGGACCAGCGTCCTGTAGGTCTCGATCAGCTCGGGCGGGCTGTGCCGCTCGTGGATCGGGGTCGCGATCACGCCCGGCGAGACGGCGTTGACCCTGATCCGGTCCCTCGCGTGCTCGCGCGCCATGTGCCGGGTCAGGCTGTTGATGTAGGCCTTGGTGCCGGCATAGGCGGCGGTGCCGGGGCTGCCGCCGTGGCGGGCACCGACCGAACTGGTGTTGACGATCGCACCGCCGCCGCCCTCGCGCATCGCCGGGATCGCGACCCGGCAGGTGGCGATGACCGAGAGCACGTTGAGCCGGAACAGGTCGAGGACGTAGGCATCCGGCAGCGCCTCGACCGGGTGCTTGGCAACGATGTCGCCGGCGTTGTTGATGAGGACGTCGATCCGGCCGAACGCATCGATGGTCGCGCGCACCAGCCCTTCGGCGGCGCCGCTGTCCCCGACATCGGCCTGGAGAGCGAGCGCGTCTCCGCCGGCGGTGCGCACGTCGTCGGCGATCCGCTCCGCGGCCTCGCGGCTCCGGTGGTAGTGCACCGCGACCCGGGCGCCGTTCCGGGCGAAGGCGCGCGCGACCGCGGCCCCGATCCCGGTGCTCGACCCGGTGACCAGCACCGCCTTGCCGTCGAGGTCCTCGATCACCCGCGCCCTCTCCTCCTGCCAGGGCATTGGTCGCGCCGGACGCTAGCATGCGGCCGCCCGCGGTTGTAGTGCTGGTGCGACAGGCGGAAGGAGGGCAGCGCCATGACCCGAGAAGCGCCCGGGCTCGAGGAGGCACCCGCCCCGCTGCTCCGCCCCGCGAGCCAGACGGGCATGGGCGCGGTGCCGTTCCACGGCGGGACCGCCTTCCGGGTCTGGGCGCCGCACGCCCTTTCCGTCGCCGTCGCGGGCGACTTCAACGGCTGGTCGGGCGACCGGCACCGGCTCGCCCCCGAGGGAGGCGGCTACTGGTCGACCGAGGTGGCGGGCGTGGGAGCCGGCTTCGAGTACCGCTTCGTGCTCGAGACCGCGGCCGGCGAGCTCAGGCGGAAGGACCCCTACGGGCGCGACGTCCGCCACTCCAACGGCAACAGCGTCGTCACCGACCCCGCCTTCGACTGGAGCGGCGACGAAGCGTTCCGGATGCCGCCCTGGCACGATCTCGTGATCTACGAGATGCACATCGGCACCTTCAACGACACGCCCGGTGGCGAGCCCGGCGACCTCCGGACGGCGATCGCGCGGCTGCCGCACCTCGTCGAGCTCGGCGTCAGCGCCATCCAGGTGATGCCGATCGGCGAGTTCCCCGGGAGCTTCTCCTGGGGCTACAACCCCGCCGACCTGTTCGCGGTCGAGACCGGCTACGGCGGCCCGAAGGGGCTCAAAGCGTTCATCAAGGCGGCGCACGGGCACGGCCTCGCGGTGATCGTCGACATCGTCCACAACCACCTCGGACCGTCCGACCTCGACCTCTGGCAGTTCGACGGCTGGCACGAGAACGGCAAGGGCGGCATCTACTTCTACAACGACTGGCGGTGTCCCACGCCGTGGGGCGAAACCCGGCCGGACTACGGCCGCGGCGAGGTCCGCCAGTACCTGCGCGATCACGCGCTGTTCTGGCTGGAGGAGTTCCGGGCCGACGGGCTCCGCTTCGACATGACCCTCTACGTCCGGACCGTCCACGGCGACCCGCACGATCCCGGCCAGCGTCTGGACGAGGGCTGGTCGCTGATGGCCTGGATCAACCGGGAGGTCCAGGACCGCTTCCCGTGGAAGATCACCATCGCCGAGGACCTGCAGGACGAGCCCGCGCTGACCCGTCCGCCGGAGGACGGCGGGGCCGGCTTCAGGAGCCAGTGGGCGGCGCACTTCGTCCACCCGGTGCGGGCGGCGCTGATCGCGGGGGGCGACGACGAGCGCAGCATGGCGGCGGTCCGGGACGCGATCCTCGGCCGCTTCGACGGCGACGCCCTCAGGCGCGTGATCTACACCGAATCCCACGACGAGGTGGCGAACGGCCGCGCCCGGATCCCGTCCGACATCTGGCCCGGCAACGCCGGCAGCTGGTTCTCGCGCAAGCGCTCGACCCTCGGCGCGGTGCTGGTGTTCACGGCGCCCGGCATCCCGATGATCTTCCAGGGGCAGGAGTTCCTGGAGGACGAGTGGTTCCGGGACACCGACCCGCTCGACTGGTCGAACAAGGAGCGGTTCGCCGGCGTGTTCCGGCTGTACCGGGACCTGATCCATCTCCGCCGCAACTGGGCGGACGAGAGCCGGGGGCTGCGCGGCCAGGGGGTCAACGTCTTCCACGTCAACGAACGGGACAAGGTGATCGCCTTCCACCGGTTCGACCAGGGCGGCCCCGGCGACGACACGGTAGTGATCCTGAACTTCGCCAACCGGGCCCATGACCGGTACACGATCGGGCTGCCTGCGGGCGGTCACTGGACGCTCCGGCTGAACAGCGACGCCCGGGTCTACGGCGACGACTACGGCGACCACCCGAGCTTCAGCGTCGACGCCCGGGCCGAGCCGCGGGACGGCCTCGGCTTCTCGGGCGAGGTCGGCCTCGGGCCCTACAGCGCGCTGATCCTCATCCACTCCGGCTGAGGCTGGCCGCCGAACAGGAGCGGATGGAACGCGAGCAGCAGGGCGTACAGGAGCAGCGCCCCGCCGACCCGTCGCATGCCGATCTCGTCGAGGGCGAGGCGCTGCCGGCCGGCGAGGATCGCGCCGAACGGGACCAGCGAGGTCTGCGCCCTGAAGCGGCGCCAGGCCTCCCCGGCGCGGCGCTCGAGCTTCCGATCCAGGAGCACGGCACCGGTGAGCGCGAATCCGGCGAGGCCGCCGAACAGGAGCAGCGCCGCGAGGTCGCCGCGCGCGACCAGATGGCCGAGGCCCCAGAGCGCGACCGCCCACATGATCGGATGGCGGGTGATCCGGAGCACGCCCCGTGCCGGCTCCGGCCGCTCCAGCGCCGCGCTCTGATCCATGGCGCTCGGGTTCGGCGCGGACAGCCCGCCGACCAGCAGCAGGCAGGCCAGCAGCATGCAGAGGTGGGTGACGACGTGGAGGCCGGTTGGCGACGGCCAGAGCCCGACGAACGGGGCGCCTCGATACGCGAGCACCAGGAGCACGAATGCGACGATCGAGATCAGGGAGTAGACGCCTCGATACGGCATCTCGCCGAGCCGCGCGACCATCCGGTCCCGGATCCCGGTGGACGAGATGCCGTAATGGGTCAGGAACAGGAAGGTGAGCGCGAGCACCAGCCGGATCATGCGGCGTCGTC
>DASUSF010000053.1:0-15265 GCA_036375275.1 Geminicoccaceae bacterium
AGCGCCCCCAGGGCGCAGATCGCCACCGCACCGGCCAGTTCGACCAGCGTCGCCCCGAGCACGCGATGCCTCCGCATGAGGTCACGTCGGCGAATCGGCCCCGGCCGCATCTCATCGAAAGGAGGTACGAGGCGTGGCCCGGATCCACCCGCGGCACATTAGGGGGCAGCGCGAGCCCGCCGTGAAGCGCCTCAATGCCCGGCTGGCGCCGCCTCCGGTCGGCCGGTACAGTGGGTCCGGTCGCCTTCAACCGCAGGGCGAGGCCTGGATGACCGCGCTCCCGCTCAGCCGCCGGCTGTTCGTCGCTGCTCTGGTCGCCTTCATCACCGCCCTCGGCTCGGCCCGGGCCGGCGCTCATGAGCTCGCCAACCAGATCGTGGTGCAGGCCTTCCTCAAGGTCTCGGAGGATCGGAGCGAGCTGATCGCGCGGGTGCCGCTGATCCTGCTCCAGGGCGTGGGCCTGCCGACCCGGGGGCCGGGCTTCATCGATTTCGAGGCGGTGAGCGGCGAATTCGACCGCGCTGCGGTGGCGCTAGCCGACCAGCTCCGGCTCACGGTCGACGGCGAGACGATCCGGCCGGAGGAGTTCGGCTACCGAGTGTCGCTCCCGACCGAGCGCACGTTCGAGAGCTTCGAGGCCGCCCGACGGCACGTCCTCGGCCCCGACCTCCCGGTCTCGTCCGACGTCATGTGGAACCAGGGCTTCTTCGACGCCTACTTCGAGTATCCGGCCTTCGCGGACGACGCCGAGCCGACGCTCGACGTGGCCCTCGGCGCCGGCTACGGCGAACTCCTCCAGCTGGTCCTCCGCTACCTGCCCCGCGACGGCACGGCGATCGCCTTCCGGGTCCACGGCGACCACGGCCCGCTCGCGCTCGACCCCGGCTTCTGGAGCGCCGCCGCGACCTTCACCCGGTCCGGGATCGAGCACATCCTGTCCGGGATCGACCACCTCCTGTTCCTGCTCTGCCTGATCCTGCCCTTCCGGCTCGCCGACGTGCGCAGCCTGATCGCGATCGTGACCGCGTTCACGGTCGCGCATTCGATCACGCTGATCGCGACCGCGCTCGGTCAGGCGCCGGCCGGCCCGTGGTTCCCGCCGCTGATCGAGGTGCTCATCGCGGTCTCGATCGTCTACATGGCGGTGGAGAACCTCTGGGTCGCCTGGACCAGCGGGCTGATCTCGCGCCTGCTCCGCTTCCGCTGGCTGATCACCGGCCTGTTCGGCCTGATCCACGGCTTCGGCTTCGCCTTCGTGCTCCGCGACGAGCTGCAGTTCGCGGGCGACCACCTGATCACCTCCCTGCTGGCGTTCAACGTCGGCGTCGAGCTCGGCCAGATCGCCGTCCTCCTGGTCGCGCTCCCCGTGCTGGAGCTGCTCCGGCGGACCGACGCGGCCCGCCGGATGGTCCTGATCCTGGGCTCGTTCATCATCGGGCACACCGCCTGGCACTGGATGTCCGAGCGGATGGACACGCTGGCGCTGGCCGAACTGCCGGAGATCGACTGGGGCACAGTCCGCCCGCTGGCTGCGCTCGGCCTGATCCTCGCCGGCATCGTCCTCCTGGTCCTGATGCGTCGGAGCGCGCGCGCCGAGGCTGCGCCGGGCGACGACTGAACGCCGCCTCCGCGAGGCGTGCCGGAGCCGCGCATGGAGGAGTCGCGCCGCCCCGCCGAAGCGGGTAGATCTGCGCGGACGGGAACCGAACGGAAGACGACCATCATGCTGAAGCACGCGCTCATCGCCACCTTCCTCCTGCTCGGCCTCGCTCCCGCGCACGCTGCGGACGAGAGCGACGTGGTCGGGACCTGGGCGGTCGACACGGCCGCGCTGCGGAGCCAGATGGAGAGCATGATGGAGGCGCAGCTCGCCCAGCTGCCGGAAAGCCAGCGGGGCCCGGCGATGGCGATGGTCCAGGGGCAGCTGGACCAGATGGTCGGGCAGATGGAAGGGGAGGCCGAGTTCAGGCCGGACGGCACGGTCACCTTCACCAGCGCGACCGACCCCGCGACCTACGGCACATGGTCGATCGAGAACGACCGCCTGCGCTTCGGGCGCGACCAGCCGGTGCCGGGCGAGCCCGCCTATGTCGGCAGCGTCGACGGCGACGTGATCCAGGTCCGGCCGGAGGGCGGCCAGGGCGACCCGTCGTTCACGGTGACCCTGCGCCGCCAGGACTGAGCGGGACGGTCGCCCGGCGGAGCCCGAGATCGGCGCCATTCCTCGGAGCATGATCGCACGGTGGCCATGACGACCGGACAGGTCCGGAATCGGCCGGAGGCGACAAGCGACGGCGAGGAGAACCTCCTGCCGTGCGACGGCCTGGTCCGGCTGCACCGGGCGGCGCTCGCCCGACCGGCGGCCGACCGGCTGTTCGAGGCCCTGGAGCGCGAGGTGGCGTGGCGGCAGGAGACGGCGACGGTCATGGGTCGCCGGATCCCGATCCCGAGGCTGACCGCCTGGCATGGCGAGGCGGGCTACGTGTACTCCGGGATCCGCCTCGATCCCCGCCCCTGGAACGCACCGCTGATCGAGCTCAGGGGAGTCGCCGAGGCGCTGGCCGGGCAGGCGTTCAACAGCGTCCTCCTCAACCTTTACCGCACGGGCCGGGACAGCGTGTCCTGGCACGCCGACAACGAGCCGGGTCTCGGCCAGGACCCGGTGATCGCGAGCCTCTCGCTCGGGGCCGTCCGCCGCTTCCAGCTCCGGCACCGGCGGACCAGGGAGCGGATCGACCTCGACCTGCCGCACGGCTCCTGCCTGATCATGGCCGGCGCGACGCAGCACCACTGGCTGCACCAGCTCCCGAAGACCGCCCGGCCGGTCGGCCCGCGCATCAACCTCACCTTCCGGCGAATGGCGCGGTAGCGGCCGGCCGGCGAATGGCGCGGTAGCGGCCGGTCCGGGCCTCAGCCGGTCGGAAACTGCCGGCGCAGCTCCTCGACCTGGCCGCCGGTCAGCGGCCGGATGTCGTGGCCGTGCAGCAGCAGGTAGAGCCGCGCCGTCACCTCGAGCTCCTCGATCGCGCCCGCCGCCGCATCCAGGCTCTTGCCCGCGACCACCGGCCCGTGGTTGGCGAGCAGCACCGCCGCATGATCCTTCGCGACCGCGCGCACCGCGTCGGCGAGCCGCCGGTCGCCGGGCGGGAAGTAGGGGACCAGCGGCAGCCGGCCGACCCGCATGACGTAGTACGCGGTGATCGGTGGCAGCACGTCCAGGGGATCCAGGCCGGCGAGGCAGGAGACCGCGACCGAGTGGGTGGAATGGAGGTGGACGATGGCGCGGGCCGAGCCGCGCAGGTCGTACATCCCCTGGTGCAGGAACGCCTCCTTCGACGGCGGGTCGCCGCCGAGGTGGTTGCCGGCCTCGTCGAGCTTCGCGATCCGCGCCGGGTCGAGGCGGCCGAGCCGGCTGTTGGTCGGGGTGAGCAGCCAGCCGTCGTCGAGCCGGGCGCTGATGTTGCCCGTGGAGCCGTGCGAGAGGCCGAGGTCGTGCAGCATCCGGCCGAGCGACGCGATCTCCTCCCGCAGCCGGCTCTCCTCGCTCACCGGAGGATCTCGAACGCCTTGATGAAGAAGTCCGGCGCGCCGAAGTTGCCGGACTTGAGCGCGAGCAGGAGCTCCGGCTCGCCGAGCCCGAGGGTCCAGGGCACGCCCGGGTCGATCGGCGGCCCGATCCGGAGCGCCCCGATGCCGAGCGCGCCGACGACCGCACCCGAGGTCTCGCCGCCGGCGACCACCAGCCGGCGCACGCCGCGCTCGACCAGCCCCTGCGCGATCTTCGCCATCGCGCCCTCGACCAGCGTCCCCGCCCGCTCGCGGCCGAGGTCCGCCTGCACCCGCGCGACCTCCTCGGGCGCCCGCGAGGAGCTGATCAGCACCGGCCCCTCGGCGAGATGCGCTTCGGCGAAGGCCAGCGCCCGGGCGACCTCGCCGTCGCCCCGCACCAGCGCCATCGGGTCGATCGCGCACGCCGGACGGTGCGCCCTGAAGCGCTCGATCTGCTCGAGCGTCGCCTTCGAGCAGCTGCCGGCGAGCACGGCCTCGCGCCCGTCGACCGCCGGCAGCGCGTCGGCCTCGACGCCGGCCGGCAGCAGGCCCTTGGCGCGGAAGTTCTCGGGCAGGCCCATCGCGATCCCCGAGCCGCCGGTGAGCAGCGCCAGATCGGCCGCCGCCTCGCCCAGCGCCTCGAGGTGACGGTCGCTCACCGCGTCCGCGATCGCCTGGCGGACCCCCGCCTTGCGCAGCTCCTCGATCCGGCTCCGGACCGCGCCGGCGCCCTGGTCGACCGTCGGGTACGCGATCAGCCCGACCTCCGAGCGCGGGCTCTGCCGCTGCAGCACCCGCACCAGGTTGCTGTCGGTCATCGGCGTCAGCGGGTGATGTCGCATGTGCGTCTCGGCGAGCAGCGTGTCGCCGACGAACAGGTGGCCCATGTAGACGCTCCGGCCGTTCTCCGGCAGCGCCGGGCAGGCGATGGTGAAATCGGCCTCGAGCGCGTCGAGCACGGCTTCGCTGACCGGGCCGATGTTGCCGGAGTCAGTGCTGTCGAAGGTCGAGCAGTACTTGAACAGGATCTGCCGCGCGCCGCGCGCCCGGAGCCAGCCGAGCGCCCGCAGCGACTGGTCGACCGCCTCGCCGACCGGGATGGTCCGGGACTTCAGCGCGACCACCACCGCGTCGACCTCGCCCGCCTCGGTCTCCTCCCCCGGCACCCCGATCAGCTGGACCGTGCGCATGCCGTTCCGGACCAGCATGCTCGCGAGGTCAGTCGCGCCGGTGAAGTCGTCGGCGATGCAGCCGAGAAGAAGCGCCATGGGGCCACCCTGACTCGTGCGGGAACCGTTCGTTTGTCCTATGTTGCGCGCATCCGGGACCACCCGGCAAGGCATTAGCCCGACGAGGCTTGGGGGAGAGCAGCGAATGCGGATCGTGATCACCGGCGGCGCCGGCTTCATCGGCAAGAAGCTCGCCCAGGCGCTGCTCACCCGCGGCACCCTGACCGACGGACAGGGGCGGGTGCAGACGCTCACCGAGATCGTCCTGTTCGACGTCGTCGAGCCCGAGGGCCTGCTGCACGACGACCCGCGGCTCCTGGTCCGCACCGGCGACATCGGCGACGCCGGCCAGGTCCGGGAGCTGATCGGGCGCGAGACCGGGGGCGTGTTCCACCTCGCTGCGATCGTCTCGGCCAACGCCGAGGAGGACTTCGACCTCGGGATGCGGGTCAACCTCGACGGCACCCGTCACGTCCTCGAGGCGTGCCGGGCGCTCGGGACGTGCCCGAAGCTGGTGTTCGCGAGCTCGGTCGCGGTCTATGGCGCCGTCGAGGGGATGCCCGACGATTCCACTGTCCTCACCCCGCAGACCTCCTATGGGGCGCAGAAGGCGATCGGCGAGCTGCTGGTCAACGATTACACCCGGAAGGGCTTCATCGACGGCCGGGCCCTCCGGCTGCCGACCATCGTGGTCCGGCCCGGCAAGCCGAACAAGGCCGCCTCGACGTTCGCGAGCTCGATCCTCCGCGAGCCCCTGGCGGGCCAGGAAGCGATCTGCCCCGTCCGGCCCGAGGCGGCGATGTACGTCCTCTCGCCGCGGCGCGTAATCCAGGCGCTCCTGCACGCGTTCGAGCTGCCGGGCGACAAGCTCGGCCAGGTCCGGATGCTGACCCTGCCGGGCATCTCGGTTTCGGTCGGCGAGATGGCGAACGCGCTCAAGCGGGTCGCGGGCGAGGAGGTCGCGGCCCGGATCCGCTGGGAGCTCGACCCGACCATCCAGAAGATCGTCTCGGGCTGGATCCCGGACATCAAGGCGGACCGCGCGCGGGCGCTCGGCTTCGACAGCGACCGGGACATGGACGAGATCGTCCGCGCCCACATCGAGGACGAGCTCGCCGGCCACGTCGCTTGATTCCCCCTCTGGCGCCGGCTCCAGGCGCAGCCAAAGGCGGCCGCCTGCTTCTCACTCACCCGTCGGAGGGAGGAGGAGGGCGACCGGGACCGTCCTCAAAGCCCGGCTTCATCGAGGTCGACCAGGAGCCGGTCCCGGCCGAGGATCGGGCGTGCGAGGGCGTGGATCGGCGGCAGCTCGAACGTGAACACGTAGCGGCAGGCCGTGAGCCGGCTCGACGCCAGGGGATGGCCGGTCCGGCGCGCGGCGCTCGCCTGCCAGAGCCAGACCCAGGCGAGGACGACCCGCCCTGCGAGGTCCATGAACGCCGAGGCGTGGGCCAGCGCGAGGCGAGGCCCCTCCTCCTCGTGGATCATGCGGGCCGCGGCCGCCACCCGCTCCAGCAGATCGAGCGCGGCGGCGAGCTCGGACGCGAGCCCGGCCAACTCGTCGTCCCGGCCGCACGCGGCGACGACCCGGTTCGCGAGGTCAACGAAGCACTCGAGCGCGCCCGCGCCGCCGAGCACCTTTCGGCCGAGCAGGTCGATCGCCTGGATGCCGTTGGTGCCTTCGTGGATCGGGTTAAGGCGGTTGTCCCGCCAGAGCTGCTCGACCTCGAAGTCGGAGGAGTAGCCGTAGCCGCCGAGGACCTGGATCGCGGCGTCATTGGCCGCGAGCGCCTGGTCCGAGAAGAACGCCTTGAAGACCGGCGTCAGGAGATCGAGC
The DNA here is from genome assembly GCA_036375275.1 of Geminicoccaceae bacterium. Classification (GTDB taxonomy): domain Bacteria; phylum Pseudomonadota; class Alphaproteobacteria; order Geminicoccales; family Geminicoccaceae; genus DASUSF01. The sequence goes on from DASUSF010000053.1 coordinate 6,616, forward strand.
AGCCGGGCGGCCTCTTCCTGCTCGGACGGGTCCGGCGCGAAGCGCTGCCGGTCGACCTGGAGCGCCAGGAACAGGCCGAGCGCCAGCCCGCCCTCGGCCACCGCCTTCTGCTTCAGGAGCAGGCGGCGGACGTCGGCGTGCGCGATGATCGGGACCGGCGGCGCCGCCCGATCCTTGAGGTCGGGCGGTCGCCCCTGGCGCCGCTCCTTCGCGTAGCGGAGCGAGGCGAGGTAGCCCCGCGACGCCAGCGCCACCGCGCTCATGCCGACCCCGATCCGGGCCTCGTTCATCATGTGGAACATGATCGCGAGCCCCTGCCCGGGCCCGCCGATCAGCTCCGCCCGCGCGCCCTGCCCCTCGCCGAAGGCGAGCACGGTGTTGACCGCGCCACGGTAGCCCATCTTGTGGTTCAGGCCGACGCAGGCGACCTCGTTCCGCGCCCCGGGCGCGCCGTCCGGGCCGACCGCGTGCTTCGGCACGATGAACAGGGACAATCCCTTCGGCCCGGGAGGCGCGCCCTCGATCCTCCCCAGCACGAGATGGACGATGGTCGGGGCCAAGTCGTGCTCGCCACAGGAAATCCACATCTTGGTGCCGCGCAGCCGGTAGGTGCCGTCGGGCGCAGGCGCCGCGGTCGTGCGGATGTCGCCGAGGGACGATCCGACCTCCGGCTCCGACATGGCCATGGTGCCGAAGAACCGGCCGGAGAGCAGGCCCGGCAGGTAGCGCCGCTTCTGGTTCTCGCTGCCGAAGCGCGCCAGCAGGTTGCCCCCCGCGATGGTCAGGAAGGGATAAGCGAAGGTCGCGACGTTGGCCGCCTGGAAATGGGCGAACCCCGCCTGGGCGACGGCCCAGGGGAGCTGCAAGCCGCCATGCCCGTGATCGTGATGAGCGGACAGAAATCCAGCGTCAGCAAAATGTTGGAGCGCATGTTTCACCTCCGGCACGATCAGAACACGGCCGTTCTCGAGGCGCGGCTCCTGCCGGTCGCTCTTCCGGTCGTGGGTGAGAAAGTGGCTCGCTGCCAGGGCGGCTGCCGCGTCGAGCACCCCGCCGATGCTCGAGCGGTCGTGCTCGCGAAAGCGCGGCCAGGCGAGCAGCCGCTCCACCTCGAGCAGGTCGAACAGCAGGAAATCGAGCTCTTGCCGGCGGATCAGCCGGTCGTGATCCGCCATCAGGTGAGCAGCATCCCGCCGTCGACCACGATGGTCGAGCCGGTGATGTAACGCCCGGCGTCGGACGCGAGCAGCAGGAGCGCGCCATCCAGGTCCTCGACCCGGCCGAAGCGGCGCTGCGGAATTCGCTTCAGCATCCGCTGCCCGGGCTCGGTCGCGAGGAAGTCGCGGTTGATTTCGGTTTCGATGTAGCCCGGTGCGAGCGCGTTGACCCGGACGTTCTGGCGGGCAAGCTCGAGCGCCATCGTCCGTGTCACCTGCAGCAGCCCGCCCTTGGAGGCTGCGTAGGGGCCGAGGTGGCCGACCACGGCGAAGCTCAGGACGGACGCGATGTTGACGATGGAGCCGCCGCCCCGCGCCGCCATTCGCCTCGCGGCGGCCTGGGCGACGAAGAAGGCGCCCTTGAGGTTGGTGTCGACCACCATGTCCCAGTCGTCCGGCGTCTGGTCGAGGGTGCTCCTGGTGACCGCGACGCCCGCATTGTTGACCAGCACGTCGACCGGCCCGAGTGCCGCCTCGACCTGGTCGAAGGCGCGCCCGATCGAGCCGACGTCGGTGACGTCGAGCGCGACGGCCGCCACCCCGCCCCCCTTCGCCTCGATGTCGGCCTTCAGCGCCTCGAGCTTCTTCGCCTGACGCGCGGCGAGCCCGACCGCGGCGCCGTGCTCGGCGAGCACGGTCGCAAAGCGCTGGCCGAGCCCCTGCGAGGCCCCGGTGACAAGAGCGACCTTGCCCGCGAGATCGAAGGTGATGTCCGACATTGTCTCCGCCGTCTTCCGTCCTCACCAGCGCCGCTGCCAGCCGCCCCGACACGGCTTCTCCTGCCGGCAGCCGGCCGCGACGACGATGCGCCAGGAGGCGCCGATCGGGCAAGATTGCAGAGCGCTCGAGCGGTTCGCGACGGTGCGCGACGGGGGCCGATCCGACCGCGGCGGAACTTGCTCCTGATCCCGACATTCCCTCGGCAGAAGCGGGTAAATCGGTCGCCGTGGCATCCTGCGTCGGCCGCCGCGCCAGCCATCGACCGCTCCGGAGGGATTTGCCATGGCACGTATTCGCTGGCCCGCCGTCGCCGGTTTCGCGACCGCGATGACGCTCACGCTGCCTGCCGCCGCGCAGGAGTGTCTCGAGGATCTCGCCGCCGTCGATGCCCGGAACGTCGGGATCCGCGAGCACCTGAGCGAGCAGGAGCTGCGCGGCTACACGACGCTCCGCCAGGCCGCGCGGTTCCTGATGCAGAACGAGCGCGAGGAGGCCTGCGAGGAGCTGGCCGAGACCTACGCCGCGATGGTTTCCGAGCGCCGCGAGACCCTGGTCGACGAGGGCCTGATGGTCGAGATGGGCGAGCAGGAACGGGTCGACCAGCTCCGCGCCGCGCCGCGCGCCAGCGAGCTCGAGCAGCCGCTCTCAGCCGGCCGGATCATCGACAGCGACGTCCGGAACCTGCAGAACGAGGATCTGGGCGACGTCACCGACGTGGTGATCAGCCCCAAGTCCGGCGGCATCACCCACGTCTTGATCGAAAGGGGCGGCTTCCTCGGCCTCGGCGAGGACATCGTGGCGGTACCGCTCGAGGCGATGCGGGTCGCGGACAACGGCCGCACCTTCGTCCTCGACATCACGCGCGAGCGGTTCGAGGAGGCGCCGAAGGTCGAGGAGGGGAACGTCGCCGACGAGAAGTTCCTGGCCGAGAACGACACCTACTTCCGCTCGGCGCAGTAGCCGCCGCCCCACCCGGCGCCGGATCAGGCGAGGTGCGAGCCGCCGTTGACCGGCAGGACGATGCCGGTGACATAGGATGCGCGCTCGCTTGCGAGGTAGCGGATCGCGTCGACCACCTCGGGGATGGTGGCGAGGCGGCGGAGCGGGTTGGCGCGGGCCAGAGCTTGGCGCTGCTCCGGACGGTACTGGTGGCCCATGGAGCCCTCCACGACCGAAGGCGCGACGGCATTGCAGTAGACCCCGTGGCGCGCGCCTTCGAGGGCATAGGTCCGGGTCAGCGCGTGGACCCCGCCCTTGGACGCGCCGTAGGCCGGGTGGATCGCGACCCCGCCGACCTGCCCGGCGAGCGAGCCGATATTGACGATCCGTCCGCCGCCGCCCGCCGCCATCACCTCGAGCGCCGCCGCGCAGCCGTGCCAGGTGCCGGTGAGGTTGACTGCGATGATCCGCGACCAGTCCTCGGGTCCGGCCTCCATCACCTTGCAGGCCCTCAGGATTCCGGCGCCGTTGATCCAGAGCTTGAGCCCGCCGTCGGAGGCACCCGCGCGTCGGGCGAGGTCGAACACCGCCCCGCGGTCGGTGACGTCGAGGTGGACCGGGACCAGCCGCTCGCGCGGCTCGACCGGACGTAGATCGGCGCCGAACACGGTGCGACCCTCCTCGAGCAGCGCCTCGCTCACCGCCTGCCCGAGGTCGCCCGCCGCCCCGGTCACCACCGCCGCGGACATCTCAGCCGACGCCGTGCCGCGCCGGCGGCGTCAGGTAGCGATGAGCCTCCAGCATGGCGTCCTGCTGACGGCGGAGCTCGTGGCGGGCGACGGTTCGCAGATGCACCTCGTCCGGCCCGTCGATGAAGCGCAGCGCCCGGCCCCAGGACCACAGCAGCGACAGCGGCGTGTCCGGGGTCAGGCCCATCGAGCCGTAGACCTGGATCGCCCGGTCGATCACCGTGGTCTGCAGCCGCGGTACGACCACCTTGATCAGCGAGACCTCGGTACGCGCTGCCTTGTTGCCGTGGCTGTCGAGCATCCAGGCCGCCCGGAGCACGAGCAGGCGGGCCTGGTCGATCTCCATCCGGGAGAGCGCGATCCATTCCGCGACCGTGCCGTGCTCGTGGAGCTTCCGGCCGAAGGCCTCGCGCTCGCGGGCGCGGGCGCACATCAGCTCGAGCGCCACCTCGCACTGCCCGATCGAGCGCATGCAGTGGTGGATCCGCCCCGGCCCGAGGCGCGCCTGGGCCAGCGCGAAGCCCGTGCCCTCCTCGCCGAGCAGGTTCGCGCGCGGCACCCGGACGTCCTTGAACAGCATCTCGCAGTGTCCTTCGAGCGCCACGTGATGCATGATCGGGAGGTTGCGCACCACCTCGACGCCGGGCGTCTCCATCGGCACCAGCACCATCGAGTGGCGGGCGTGGGACGGCGCGTCGGGATCGGTCACGCCGAGGAAGATGCAGATCCTCGTGCGCGGATCGGCGGCGCCGGTGATGAACCACTTCCGGCCGTTGATCACGTAGTCGTCGCCGTCGCGCGCGATCCGGCTCGCGATGTTGGTCGCGTCCGAGCTCGCGACGTCCGGCTCGGTCATGGCGAAGCACGAGCGGATCTCGCCCTCGAGCAGCGGGACCAGCCAGCGCTCGCGCTGCTCGGGGGTGGCGAACAGGTGGAGCAGCTCCATGTTGCCGGTGTCCGGGGCGGAGCAGTTGAAGACCTCGGAGGCCCAGATCACGCGACCCATGATCTCGGCGAGGGGCGCGTACTCGAGGTTGGTCAGCCGCGTGCCCGGCTCGTCTGCGCCCAGGCCTGGCAGAAACAGGTTCCAGAGCCCTTCGGAACGAGCCTGCTCCTTCAGGGCGGCGATGAACGACGGGGGATAGACGCCGCTCCCGGTCTCGCGCTCGAAGTCGGCGATCCGCGGCAGGACGTGCTGGTCCATGAAGCGGGTCAGCCGCTCGCGGAGCCCGTCGACCCTGGAGCTGTAGGCGAAGTCCATCGTCGCTCTCCCTCCGACCCATGCCAGACTGCCACGGCTCCAAAAAGCAGGCCAGGGGCCGACGGCGCTTCCCCACCACCCGGAGGTGGCGTATGACTTGGGGCATGTCTTTTCCGCGCCCGCTTCTAACGTCGATCACCGCGGTCGCGCTCCTGACCGCCGTCACGCCGGCCTTCGCCGACTGCAGCGATTTCGCGGGTCCGGGCGTGTACTGGCGGCGCTGCGTGCAGGACGGCCAGAACCTCCAGGGCGTGGACCTCACCGGCGCGGTGCTCAGGGACGGCTCCTTCAAGCGAGCCGACCTCACCGGCGCCGACCTGAGCGGCGTCGACGCGCGGCGCGCGAAGTTCGTCTCCGCGACCCTGAAGAACGCGACCCTCGACGCGGCGCGTCTCGTCCAGAGCGATCTCACGACGGCCGACCTGACCGGCGCCTCGCTCAGGGACGCCGACCTCACCCGGGCCAAGCTGTTCCGGGCCGATCTTCGCGGCGCCGACCTCACCGGGGCGCAGCTCGACGACATCGATCTGCTGAAGGCGCAGCTCGGCGGCGCGACCTGGATCGATGGCAAGACCATCTGCGACGAAGAGTCGGTCGGCCAGTGTCATCCGGCGCGGAAGAAGCCCTCGACCGGCGAGGTCGAGGCGAGCGGCTGACGCCCCAACCCGCGTCCGACATAAAGAAGGGCGCCCGGCATGGCCGAGCGCCCTCGTCGGCTCAGGCACCAGGCGGGTCGCCCGCCCGGCACGATCAGCCGGTCACTTGCCGGTGGCTTCCCATTCGCTATCGTCGATCATGCCGTCACCGTTCTCGTCCAGCGAGGTGAAGCTCGCATCCCAGTCCGCCATGGCCTCGTCCCGATCGACGTACTCGTCCTGGTTCGGGTCGAGGTTGACCGTGTCGACCGGCACGTCGTCGCGGTAGATCCGCTGCTCCGCGTAGTCGCGCGTAAACAGCTTGTCTTCCGGCTGATTCATCACCGCCTCGTCGTAGGTCCCTTCGCCGTGGGCGACGAACTCCTCTTTGCTGATCTGGCCATCGCCGTCGGCGTCGAGCTGGTCGAACATCTCCTGGGCGGCCGCGGCGCTGCCAAGGCCGAGCAGGACGGCGAGGGTCGTGATGCCGGTCAGATGTCGCATTGATCGTTCTCCCGTGTGTCTGCGTACGTTGAGCAGGTCAATGCCATACGACCCGGCGGGTTCCGAACCGCGACCCGAAAGATGAGCGCAAAGTCAAGATGATCCAGATGCTGGTGGCGGTTTCAGTTGAGCATGCGGCCGCGCTCCTTCAGGAAGACCAGCAGCTCGTCGGGCGGTAGCGGGCGCGAGAACAGGTAGCCCTGCATCTCGTCGCAACGGTAGCGCCGGAGCAGCTCGAGCTGCTGCCGGGTCTCGACCCCCTCCGCGATCACCCGGAGCTTCATGCTCTCGGCGAGGGCGATGATCGCCTGCGCGATCGCCGCATCGTTCGGGTCGGTGGTGATGTCCTGGATGAACGACTGGTCGATCTTGAGAGCCTTGATCGGAAACCGCTTGAGGTAGTTGAGCGACGAGTAGCCGGTCCCAAAGTCATCGATCGAAAGCCGGATGCCGAGGCGGTTCAGCGCCTCCAGCTTGCCGATGGTCGCTTCGGCGTCCTGCATGATGCTGCTCTCGGTCAGCTCGAGCTCCAGGTCCTCGGGGGCGAAGCCGGTGACCCTCAGCACCTCGGCGATCAGCTCGACCAGATCGGGCTCCTGGAACTGGCGGCCCGAGAGGTTGACCGCGAGCCGGAGATCCCTGAGGCCGGTGTCGCGCCACTTCTGGACCTCGGCGCAGGCGGTCGCGAGCACGAAGCGCCCGATCGCCGCGATCAGCCCGGTCTCCTCGGCGAGCGGGATGAACTCCCCGGGCGAGATCATGCCGAGCTCCGGATGGCGCCAGCGCACCAGCGCCTCGACTCCGACCACCTTGCCGGTGTCGATCCGCACCTGCGGCTGGTACTGGACCATCAGCTCGTTGTTCTCGATCGCCTTCCTGAGCTGCGTCTCGAGCATCAGCCGCTCGAACGCGGTGGCGTTCATGTCGGTGGTGTAGAACTGGTAGCTGCCGCGCGAGCGCTCCTTGGCGCGGTACAGCGCGGTGTCGGCGTTGCGGACCAGCGTCTCGGTGTTCTCGCCGTCGTACGGATAGAGCGCGATGCCGATGCTCGCGCCGACGTGGAGCTCCTGGCCGTTGATCTGGAGCAGCGGCTTGACCGTGTCGAGCAGCTTCTGCGCGACCTTGGCCGCCCCTTCGGCGCTGCGCACCGCCGGCAGCAGCAGGAGGAAGTCGTCACCGCCGAGACGCGCGACGGTGTCGCTCCGACGGATCACCCGGGCGAGACGCTCGCCGATCCGGCGCAGCACCCGGTCGCCGCTGGCGAGGCCGAGGCTGTCGTTGATCAGCTTGAAGCGGTCGAGGTCCAGGATCATCACCGACAGGACCTGCTTGTTCCGCCGCGCGCGCTCGATCGCCTGCGCGAGGCGGTCGTTGAACAGGAGCCGGTTGGGCAGGCCCGTGAGCGGGTCGTGGTAGGCGAGCGAGCGGATCGTCTCCTCGGTCTGGCGACGGAGCATCACGTCGCGCACGGTCAGGATGTAGAGCCGGTCGCCGTTCGAGCGGATTTCGCTCGCCGCCACCTCGATCGGGATCGGCTCGCCGCTCTTGCGCCGCCCAGCCAGGTCGCGGACCTCCCCCGGCTGGCGAGCCACCGCGAGGATCGCGGCCAGCGTGTCCAGAGCCTCGGCACCGCCCGGGCTCATCAGGCGGTCGATCCGGCTGCCGATGATCTCGCTCTGGGCATAGCCGAAGATCGCTTCGGCCGAACGGCTGAAGCCGACGATCGCGCCGTCCGGTGTCAGGGTCACGACCCCGTCCGCGATGTGATCGATGATCAGGTCGAGCCGCTGCTGCCCGTCCGCGGGCGCGGGCAGCCCGCTCCCCAGAGGCGCGAGCGGCTGGCCCTGGGCGAGGATCGCGACCACCTCGCCCCCCTCGCCCTCGAGCGGTCGGAAGCTCCACAGCACCCGGCCCTCCTGGCCGCCGGGCAGATGCACCCAGGTCTCGCTGCCGGTGACCGGAGAGCCGGCGAGCGCCCGGGCGAGATCGTCGAGGACGGGCGAGCTCTCATCGGCGCCCGCCAGCAGGCTCGGGAAGTAGCTGTCCTGGGTCCGCTCCCGCGGCCAGCCGAGCAGGCGCTCGACCGCCTGGTTCATGATCTGGATGCGGAAGTCGGGCGCGAGCAGCAGGGTCGGCTCGATCAGCGAGCCGATCAGGGCGCGCAGGCGCGGGTCGCCGTTCTCGCCCGCGGACAGCGCCGGCACCAGGCGGAGCGCCGCGGTCTGCGGCCTGAGCACCGCGATCACGGTGCGGGTGGTGCCGGGGGCGAGCGCGACCTGGTAGTGCTCCTCGCCGAGGCTGGTCGGAAAGTCGAAGGTGAAGCGGACCGGCGGCCAGCCGGGCAGGACGCCCCGTGCCTGCTCGCGCCAGACCCGGCCGGTCTCGTCGCCGAGGACGTCGTCGAGCAGGCGGCCGATCGATGCCCGGAGCCGGCGGGCGAGCTCGCCGGGCAGCTCCCCCGCGACGTCGCGCAGCCGCCCGTCGCCGTCGATGATCAGCACGACGCCGTCGGTCAGCTCGATCAGCGCCCGGCGCTCCTGCTGCTGCGCGGTCAGCCGCGCCTCGATGCGGCGCAGCTCGGTGATGTCCTGCGCGGTGCAGATCATCCCGACGACCAGCTCACCG
>DASUSF010000054.1:0-3579 GCA_036375275.1 Geminicoccaceae bacterium
CGCGCCCTCGCCCTGATCCGCCCACGCTGACCGCCCGGCGAGCGCGCGATCGGCTACAAGGGCGCGCACCGGGGCTCGAGAGTACGGAGCAGGCATGCCGCCCGCGGGACATCCGGATTCCTACTACGTCGCGAGCGCGCAGCCCTTCGAGCGGCAGCCGCGGCTCGAGGGCAGGATCGACGCCGACGTCTGCGTGATCGGCGGTGGCTTCACGGGGCTCTCGGCGGCGCTGCACCTCGCCGAGCGCGGCTACGACGTGGTCCTGCTCGAGGCGGCGCGGGTCGGCGCGGGGGCCTCGGGGCGTAACGGCGGCCAGGTCGGCACCGGCCAGCGGCTGCCGCAGCGAACCCTCGAGCGGCTGGTCGGGACGGCGCCGGCGCGGGTGCTGTTCGAGCTTGCCGAGGAGGCCAAGGCGACGGTCAGGGAGCGGATCGCCCGGCACGCGATCGCGTGCGACCTGAAGCAGGGCATCCTGATGGCGGCCTGGAAGCCCCGGGACGCGCAGCACCTCCGGGCCAACACCGAGCATCTGAACCGCGCCTACGGCTATGCGCACGCCCGCTTCGTGCCCAGGGACGAGATGGCGGCGATGCTCGGCACGAGCCGCTACCACGGCGGCGCCCTGGACCGGGACGGCGCCCACCTCCATCCCCTCAACCTCGCGCTCGGCCTCGCCCGGGCCGCCCTCGCCGCCGGTGTCCTGATCTTCGAGGACAGCCGGGTCGAGCGGGTCGGAACAGGCACGCGGCCGATCGCGACGACGGCGACCGGCGAAGTGCGCGCCCGGCATCTGGTGCTGGCGATGAACGGTCATCTCGGCCGGCTCGTGCCGGACCTCGCCGGACGGATCATGCCGATCAACAACTTCATCATCGCGACCGAGCCCCTCGGCGCGGAGCGGGCGCGGGCCCTGATCCGGGACGACGTCGCGGTCGCCGACACCAAGTTCGTGATCGACTACTACCGGCTGTCGGCCGACCACCGCCTCCTGTTCGGCGGCGGCGAGACCTACCGCCGGCGCTTCCCCTCCGACATCGCGGCGTTCGTCCGGCCGGTGATGCTCCGCGTCTTCCCCGACCTCCGCGACGTCCGGATCGACTACGCCTGGGGGGGCACCCTCGCGATCACCCGGAACCGCCTGCCGCACTTCGGCCGGATCGGGCCGGAGGTGTTCGTGGCGCACGGCTACTCCGGGCACGGCGTCGCGCTCGCGACCTTCGCCGGGAAGCTGATCGCGGAAGCGGTCGCCGGCGCGGCCGAGCGGTTCGACGTCATGGCCAGCCTGGCGCCGCCGCCCTTCCCGGGCGGGACCTTGCTCCGCTTCCCGATGCTCGCCGCCGGCATGCTGTGGTACGGCCTGCGCGACCGGCTGTAGCGGGATCGGGGAGCTCGTCCGGACGCACCGGCAGCGGGCGATCCTCCTAGTCGGATGCCGCTCCGGCCGCGGTCGATGCCCCGGGCGCGCGTTCCGACGTCCGTCCCGCCTGCTGCCCGGGCACCGGGAAGCGGATGCGGCAGCGGAACCCCGAGCGGTCGAAGTCGAACTCCGCGCTGCCGTCCAGCCCGGAGGCGATGCTACGCTCGATCAGCACGCTGCCGAACCCGCGCCGGCTCGGCGGCGCGACCTCGGGACCGCCCGCCTCCAGCCAATCCAGGCGCAGCATGCCGCCGTTGGTCCTCAGGTCGTGGCGGGTGGTCACCCGGACGCCGCCACCCGGGCGCGAGAGCGCGCCGTGCTTCGCGGCGTTGGTGGTCAGCTCGTGCAGCACGAGCGCGATCGTCTGCGCGGTCCGCGGCGCGAGCAGGACGTCGTCGCCTTCGAGCCGCAACGCCCGGCTCGCCTCGGCGCCGTAGGCCGCGAGCTCGATCCGCACCAGATCGTGCAGCCGCGCGCCCTCCCACCTGTCCCGGGCCAGCAGCTCGTGCGCCCGCGCCATCGCGCCGAGCCGGCCGAGCAGCGTGCTCGCGTAGTCCTCGACCGAGGTCACCTCCCGGCCCGAGAGGAGGATCATCGAGCGCATCGTGGCGAGGAGGTTCTTGGCGCGGTGATCGATCTCCGCCATCAGCAGCGCCTGCCGGTCCTCGGCCCGCTTCTGCACCGTGACGTCGCGCACGATCCCGGCGAAGAAGCGGCCCTGCTCGAGCCGGAACTCGCCGATCGAGAGCGACATGGGAAAGCTCGTGCCGTCCTTCCGCTCGCCCATCACCTCCCGGCCGATGCCGATGATCCGGGCCTCGCCCGTCTGCAGATAGCGTTGGATATAGCCGTCGTGCAGCGAGCGGTCGGGCTCCGGCATCAGGCAGGCGACGTTCCGGCCGAGCAGGTCGCCCTGAGGGTGGGCGAACAGCCGCGCCGCCGCCGGGTTCACGAACCGGACGATGCCTTGCTCGTCGATGATCACGATGCCGTCGGGCGCGGTCTCGACCACGGCGCGGAAGCGCGACTCGCTCGCGACGAGCGCCTCCTGCTGGCTCTTCAGCGAGCGCGCCATGTCGTTGAAGCTCAGGGCCAGCTCGCGCAGCTCCGGGCTCGCGGCAGGGCGCACCTCGGCGCGCGCCCTGAGATCGCCGGCGGCGAGCCGGCGGACCGCATCCTGCGTCGCGCCGATCGGGCGCCGGATCCAGACCTCGGCCCCGATCAGGGCGACCAGCATGGCGAGCAGAAACGCCAGCGCCGTGAACGCGACCTCGCGCTGGAACAGGCGGTCGGCCTCGGCGAACGCGTCGCGCCAGGGCAGGCCGAGGACCGCGAACAGATCGGAGGATGCGAGAAGGGGCGCGAAGCCGTACACGCGCTGGACGCCGTCGACGCCGGCCGCCTCGAAGTGGCCCTCGCGGCGCGCCAGCATGCTATGGATCCGCGGCGCCTCCTGGACCTTCCTGCCCACCCACTCGGGCGCCGGTGGCGATCGGGCGAGCAGGATGCCGGAGCCGTCGATCAGGCTCATGCTCGCGCCCACCGGCAGCTGCGTGCTCGAGAGCGTGCTGGCGATGCGCTCGAGGCCGAACGCGAGGATCGCGACCGCCCGCACCTCGCCGGACAGCGAATCCAGCACCGGATAGGCGAAGTTGAGGTGGGGCACGCCGGTCCGGCGGCCGATGATGTAGCCGCTGAGCGCCAGCGACTTGGTGCGGATCGCGGCCTGGAAGTAGACCCGGTCGGCCAGGCTGAGGCTCGGGTCGACCCCGCTGCTGCTGCAGACCTGACGGCCGTCCAGGCCCACGACGCCGATCCCCGCGATGGTCGGCGACCGGGCGAGGAGCTCGGCCATGCGGGCGCTGCAGCCGACCGGATCGAGCGCCTGGACCTCCGGCAGGCCGGCTGCCGCCGCGAGGAAGTAGCGCGCGCCTTCGATGAACTGGTCCTGTTGGGCCGCCGCCAGGCGCGCGAGCTGCAGCGCCTGCTCACCGAGCCGCTCCCGGCGCTGCTCACGCTGTTCGAGGAGGTCGAGCACCTGGATCGCGAGCACGGGGAGGGCCGCGAGCAGGAGGAGGGCGGACAGGCGGGCACCTAGTCGCATCGGCTTTCTGGTCCGGTCGCCGGGCCGCGGCGACCTTCGGCTCGTCTCCCAAGGCTGC
>DASUSF010000055.1:0-4161 GCA_036375275.1 Geminicoccaceae bacterium
GCCAGGCCGTAGTAGCCCCACTCGCCCGGTGACTGGCGCTCGAAGAAGTACAGCGACTGGAGATCGCCGGGGCCGGCCAGCGGTAGAAGCAGATAGCGCACGGCGCTGACGTTCTCCGCCTCCACCACCAGCCGATCCGGAGCGATCTCGCGCACGCGCAGGTGATAGACGACCTCACCGGTGGAGCGGTTGTCGCCCTGGACGAAGTAGAGTAACCCTCCGGTGAGGGCCGCCTTGCTGGTTCGGTGAAGGTGGGGCGGAGTGTCCGTATGGATAGGCATACGGATACCCGCCAAGTCCAGCGGCTCGAGGTGATCGAGACCGGCCGCCGCCGGCGCTGGACCCCGGAGGCGAAGCTCCGGATCGTCGCGGAGAGCTTCGCGGCGCCGCGGCTGGCCTCGGCGACGGCGCGGCGCCACGGGATCTCGGGCTCGCTCCTGTTCGCGTGGCGCAAGGCGTTCCGCGAAGGGCGGCTGACGGACGAGGTGCCGGGCGGGTTCGCGCCGGCGGTGCTCCTGGCCGAGGCGGCGGCGCCCGCCCCCGCGCCGGCGGCCCCGGGGGGCCGGATCGAGATCGTCACCCGGGGCGGGCATCGGGTGCTCGTCGACGGGGCGGTGGACGCGGGCGCGCTGGCCCGGGTGCTGGACGTGCTCGAGCGGCGATGATCCCGGTTCCGGTGGGCATCCGGGTCTGGCTGGCGACCGGCGTGACCGACATGCGCAAGGGCATGAACGGCCTGACGCTCCTGGTCCAGGAGGGCCTCGGGCGCGATCCCCACGGCGGCGACCTGTTCGTCTTCCGCGGCCGCCGGGGCGACCTGATCAAGGTGCTGTGGCACGACGGGATCGGGCTCTCGCTCTACGCCAAGCGGCTCGAGCGCGGCCGGTTCATCTGGCCGTCGCCGGCCGACGGGGTGGTGGCGATCCGGCCGGCGCAGCTCGGCTACCTGCCCGAGGGGATCGACTGGCGGCACCCGCAGCGGACCTGGCGCCCTGGCGCGGCCGGTTGAGGGCGGGGGCCGCCTCCCGGTCGAAGGGGTGCAGCCGGCGTCCCTCGGATGTGCTTTCTTGGGGCCATGAGCCCGTCGCCCGACGAGCGGCCCTCCGCGCCGACCGATCTCGCCGCCGCCGAAGCCCGGGCGGCCGCGGCGGAAGCGCGGGCGGCCGCGGCCGAGGCGATGATCGCCCGGCTCAAGCTGATGATCGAGAAGCTCCGGCGGGAGCTCTACGGCCGCCGCTCGGAGCGCAAGGCGCTGCTGGTCGAGCAGCTGGCGCTCGAGCTCGAGGAGCTGGAGGCGACCGCCACCGCGGACGAGCTCCAGGCCGAGGCGGCCGCCGCGGCGACGGACGTCCAGCAGGTCCGCGGCTTCGCCCGCAGGAAGCCGGCACGCAAGCCCTTCCCGGCACACCTCCCGCGCGAGCGCATCGTGGTCCCGGCGCCGACGTCGTGCCCGTGCTGCGGCTCGAGCAGGCTCGCGAAGCTCGGCGAGGACGTCACCGAGACGCTCGAGGTGATCCCACGCCGGTGGAAGGTCGTGCAGCACGTGCGCGAGAAGTTCACCTGCCGCGCCTGCGAGGCGATCAGCCAGCCGCCGGCGCCGTTCCATGTCGTCGCCCGCGGCTGGGCCGGGCCGAGCCTGCTCGCCATGATCCTGTTCGAGAAGTACGGCCAGCACCAGCCGCTCAACCGGCAGAGTGAGCGCTACGCCCGCGAGGGGGTGGAGCTGAGCCTGTCGACGCTCGCCGATCAGGTCGGCGCCTGCGCCGCCGTCCTGCGGCCGCTCCACGACCTCATCCGCGGCCACGTGTTCGCCGCCGGGCGGGTGCACGGCGACGACACGCCGGTCCCGGTCCTGGCCAAGGGGCAGACGACGAAGGGACGGGTGTGGGTCTACGTCCGTGACGACCGCCCCTTCGGCGGGCCCGATCCGCCGGCCGCGGTCTTCTCCTACTCCCCGGATCGCCGGGGCGAGCACCCCGAGCGCCATCTCGACGGCTTCGCCGGCATCCTGCAGGCGGACGCCTACTCCGGGTTCAACCGGCTCTTCGAGCCGGACCGGGAGCCGGGCCCGGCGATCGAGGCGGCGTGCTGGGCCCACGCCCGGCGCAAGTTCTTCGTGCTCGCCGACATCGGCCTCAAGGGGCGCAGCAAGCCGCCGGTCGTCGCCCCGCTGGCGGTCGAAGCGGTCAAACGGATCGACGCCATCTTCGACGGCGAGCGCGCCCTCAACGGCTGCTCGGCCGATGACCGCCTCGCGGCCCGCCGCGCCACGATCGCCCCGCTCGTCGCCGATCTCGAAACCTGGATGCGGGGCGAGCGCGCCAGGCTCTCCCGCCATGCCGAGGTCGCCAAGGCGATGGACTACATGCTCAAGCGTTGGCCGGCGTTCACCCGCTTCCTCGACGACGGCCGGATCTGCGTCTCGAACAACGCCGCCGAACGGGCGCTGCGCGGCATCGCGCTCGGCCGCAAGTCCTGGCTGTTCTGCGGCTCCGACCGGGGCGGCGAGCGGGCCGCGGTGATGTATTCCCTGATCGGCACCGCCAAGCTGAACGGCGTCGACCCGCAGGCCTGGCTCGCCGACGTCCTCGCCCGCATCGCCGATCACCCGGTGCAGCGCCTCGGCGAGCTCCTGCCCTGGAACTGGACCCGAGGGCCTGCCAGTCAGGCGGCATGACCAGCACCGATCGGATCGCGCGCCTCCGCATCAGCCTGGAGGAGATCGAGCCGGAGATCTGGCGCCGGGTCGAGGTGCCGCTGACCGTACACCTCAAAGGTGTGCACGACGTCATCCAGGCCGCCATGGGCTGGGAGGACTACCACCTGTTCGAGTTCCGCGTCGGCCGGAAGATCTATGGCATCCCCGACCCCGCTTGGGACTTCGACCGCAAAGTGATGAACGCCAGGAGCGTGAGGCTCGCCGCGCTGGCCGCCAGGGGCATCGACCGCCTCGAGTACGTCTACGACCTCGGCGACAATTGGCGGCATGCCGTGACCATCGAGGCCGTCGAGCCGGCGGCTCCGGCCCAGTTCCACCCGCGCTTCGTGGATGGGGCCCGGCGTTGCCCACCCGAAGACGTCGGCGGCGTCATCGGCTACGACGAGTTCCTCGAGGCCGTCCGCAAGCCCCGCCACCCGGAGCATCGCCGGATGCTGGAGTGGTACGGCGGCCCCTACGATCCGGACGACATCGATCTCGCCCTGATCCGCCGCCGCATCGGCATGCTCGCCAACCGGCGCACCGCCGGTCAGGCCGCCTATGCAAAAAGCAGGCGCAAAGGCTGATGGCCCTCACCGGAGGGTTACCACACGGTAGGCCGTGACGGGACGGCTGAACCCCTTCAAGGCCAGATCACCGGCCGGCTCGGCCTCGACCATGTCCTCCACGGCCACAAGCGCACGGCCGCTGATGAGGATCTCCCCGTCGCTCGCCTCGTCGCACAGCCGCGAGGCCAGGTTCGACACGGGACCGATCGCCGCGTAGTCGAGCCGTCCCTCAAAGCCGATCGTCCCGAGCGTGGCGTAGCCCTGCGCGATGCCGACGCCGAAGCCCAGCTCGTGGCCGAATCTTCGCCAGGTCCGAGACAGATCGCCCACGCACGCCCGCATCTCGAGCGCCATGCGCACCGCGCGTGCCGTCGGATCAGGGCAGGGCAGCGGGTCGTTGAACAGCACCACCAAGCCGTCCCCGACGAACCGCTCCAGGGTGCCCTCGTAGCGGAAGATCAGCCTGCCGAGAGCCTCGTGGTACTCGCGCAAGACGCCCATCACCTCCTCGGGTTCCGTCGTCTCGGCGAACGCGGTGAAGCCGCGCAGGTCGCAGAACACCACGGTGACCTCGTGGCGGTGGCTCTCGAGCAGCCGCTCGTTGCCCGAGGACACGATGAGCTCGGTTACCTGCGGCGGGAGGAACCGCTTCAGGCCCGCGAGCCGCTCGATCTCGGCGAGCTGCTCGGCAACCCGTTCCTCCAGCGTTCGGCTCCACTCCTCGAGCCGTGCCGCCTGCTCCTGCACCGTGTCGTGCAGCGCCTTAATCCGCAGGATCGAGCGCACCCGCGCCACCAGCGCCGCGTGGTCGACCGGCTTGGTGATGTACTCGTCGCCGCCGGCATCCAAGCCGGCCACGATGTCGTTCGGATCGGACTTCGCCGTGACCAGGAT
>DASUSF010000056.1:0-5197 GCA_036375275.1 Geminicoccaceae bacterium
ACGGGTACGTGGTGCGGACGATCAGGAACACGCTCTGCCTCTCGGCGTTCGCGGTCGGCGTCCCGCCGCGGACCATCGCCCGGTTCTATGGCTGACCGCGACGCCGCGAAGCCGGTCCTGATCTTCGCCCGGGCGCCGCGCCTGGGCGAGGTCAAGCGAAGGCTCGCCGCCGGCATCGGCGAGGAAGGGGCGCTCGACTTCTACCGGACCACGCTGTTCGAGCTGACGGCACGCCTCCGCATGGCGCCGGGCCTGGCGCCGACCCTGGTCGTCACCCCGGACGAGAGCCTGGCCGATGCCTCGCTCTGGCCGCCGCGCATCCCGCGCGTCGCGCAGGGCTCCGGCGATCTCGGGGCGCGGCTGCGGCGTGCTCTGGAAGGGGCGCCCGCGCTGCCGGCGATCCTGATCGGGAGCGACGTCCCGGGCATCGGGACCGCCCACGTCGAGCGCGCCTTCGCCCTCCTCGCCGATCACGATCTGGTCTTCGGCCCATCCCCCGACGGCGGCTTCTGGTTGATCGGGACGCGGCGGCGACCCCTCCCGGCCGGGTTCTTCGGGCGCGTCCGGTGGTCGAGCCAGCACGCGCTCGAGGACAGCCTGAACGGGATCCCCGGAGGCTGGAGCGTCGCGCTGGCGGATCAGCTCGCCGATGTCGACGACGCCTGCGCATATGCGGAGTGGCGCGGAGAGGTGCCGGCATGATCCCGGGCGTTCCGCTGGTCGAGATCGGGCGGGAAACGCTCGAGCCGCTGCCGACCACCGGGCTCGCCCACGACCATTTCCGCGTGCCCGGCACCGGTCGCCTGCTCCGGGTGCCGAAGCAGAGCCAGATGGCCCTCGCCGCCCGGGACAACCTCCTCTATCAGGCGGCCTGCTTCGCCCGCGCCAGCGCCTCGGGCCACGCGCCCCGGCTCCACGGCCTGGTCGCGCCGTCGCCGGAGTGGCCGATGGGCGCGCTCCTGGTCGACGAGATCCCGGGCCGGCCGCCGATCTTGCCCGACGATCTTCCGGCGATCGCAATGGCGATCGGCCGGATCCACGGGCTGCCCCTGCCCCCGGCCGAAGCGCGCGCGCCACTGCACGATCAGGCGGACCCGGTGGCGGCGACGCTCGAGGAGGTGCGCCGCCAGGCGATCCATCTCGAGGCGGCCGAGCTTCACCCGGCGGCGCGCGCGGCGATCGAGCACGAGCTCGAAGCCGCCGCCACGTTCGCGGCAGGCGGGCGCCCGCCCGTGACCCTGATCTCGTTCGACGCCCACCCGGGGAACTTCCTGATCCGCTCCGACGGCGCCGCGGTGCTGGTCGACCTGGAGAAGGGCCGCTACGGCTGCCCCGGGTTCGATCTCGCCCACGCCAGCCTGTACACCTCGACCACGTGGGACGTCGCCACCTACGCCGAGCTGTCGCCGGACGAGGTCGCCGCCTTCTATGCCGGCTGGCTGGCGGCGGTGCCGGCCCCGCTCGCCGCCGCGGCCCGGCCGTGGTTGATGTCGACCCGCCGGCTGATGTGGCTGTGGTCGGTCACCTGGTGCGCCAAATGGCGGGTGCAATCGGCCCGCGCCCGACGCGCCGAGACGACGACGACCGGCTCGACCGAGGACTGGTCGGCGGAGCTCAGCGCGGCGGAGCTGATCGCGCACGTTCGAGGCCGCGTCGACCACTACCTGGACCCGGACACCATCACGCGCATCCGCACCGAGTGGCAGAGCCGGAACCCGCTCACCGATCTCCTCGCCTGACCGCCCGGCTGGACCCGATGGGGCGGCCCGTGGTGTAAGGCGGGTCGTTAGCGGCCCCGGAGCGTCATGCACCCGACCCTCGTGATCCTCGTCGTCGGTCTCGCGCCGAACCTGGTCGGCGAGCACACGCCGCACCTGAAGCGGCTCGCCGGACGGGGCGGGCTGCGGCCGCTTCGGACGGTCGTCCCTGCGGTCACCTGCACCGTGCAGTCGACGCTGGTCACCGGCCTCATGCCGTCGGGCCACGGCGCGGTCGCGAACGGCTGGTACTTCCGTGACCTCGCCGAGGTCTGGCTCTGGCGCCAGTCGAACCGGCTGATCGCCGGCGAGAAGGTCTGGGAGGCGGCGAAGAAGCGCGACCCGGCGTTCACCGCGGCCAAGATGTTCTGGTGGTACAACATGTATGCCACGGCCGATCTCAGCGCCACGCCGCGGCCGATGTATCCGGCGGACGGGCGCAAGATCCCCGACCACTATGCCGAGCCGCCGGCGCTCAAGGGCGAGCTGGACCAGAAGCTCGGCCGGTTCCCGCTGTTCACCTTCTGGGGGCCGGCCGCGGACATCTCGTCGAGCCGCTGGATCGCGCGGGCGACGCTGCACGTGATGGCGACCCGGAAGCCCACCC
Source organism: Geminicoccaceae bacterium (assembly GCA_036375275.1). Taxonomy (GTDB): domain Bacteria; phylum Pseudomonadota; class Alphaproteobacteria; order Geminicoccales; family Geminicoccaceae; genus DASUSF01. The sequence continues at coordinate 2,365 of DASUSF010000056.1, forward strand.
TCGTGCTGACCTACCTCCCGCACCTCGACTACAACCTGCAGCGCCTCGGCCCGAATCCCGGCCATCCGCGCCTCCAGGCCGACCTCCGGGAGATCGACGAGCTGTGCGGCGAGCTGATCCTCGAGGCCGAGCGCGAGGGGCGCCGCGTGGTCGTGGTCTCGGAGTACGGCATCACAGCCGTCACGGACGCGGTGCACGTCAACCGGGCGCTCCGGGAAGCGGGGCTGATCCGGGTGCGCCCGGAGGAGTTCGGGCGCGAGATCCTCGATGCCGGCGCGTCGCCCGCGTTCGCGGTCGCCGACCACCAGGTCGCGCACGTCTACGTGCAGGACCCGGCGCGGATCAGCGAGGTCAAGGCGCTGCTCGAGGGTCTGGACGGGGTCGAGCGGGTGCTGGACGAGGAGGGCAAGCGGGCGATCGGGCTGGATCACGAACGCTCCGGCGAGCTCGTCCTGATCAGCCGGCCGGACCGCTGGTTCAGCTACTACTACTGGCTGGACGACGAGCGGGCGCCCGACTTCGCGCGCACCGTCGACATCCACCGGAAGCCCGGCTACGACCCGGTCGAGCTGTTCTTCGACCCGGCCCTTCGCGCCCCGAAGCTCGCGGCGGGCTGGCGGCTGCTCAAGCGAAAGCTCGGCCAGCGCACCCTGATGGACGTGATCTCCCTGAAGGACACCCGGCTCGTGAAGGGCAGCCACGGCCGCCTGACCGACGATCCGGGGGACGGGCCACTGGTCATCTCGAGCGAGCCCGATCTGCTGCCCGAGGGCGAGGTCGAGGCGACCGCCTTCAAGGACCTGGTCCTCGACCACGTCTTCGACCGGCCGGGGAGCGGCTGAGTTGTCCGCCGGGGGGCCCCGGATCGTCGTCTACGGGGACCGGCACTTCCAGGGCGTGCGCGCGCTCTGGGAGACGGTGTTTCCGGACGATCCGCCCTGGAACCGCGCCGAGGTCGCGATCCCGAAGAAGCTCCTGGTCGACCGCGACCTGTTCCTGGTGGCGCTCGACGGCGAGCGGGTGATCGGGACCGTGATGGCCGGCTACGACGGCCACCGGGGCTGGCTCTACGCGGTCGCCGTCCATCCGGAGGCGCGCCGGACCGGCGTCGGGCGGCGCCTGGTCGAAGCCGCGGAGGACCGGCTCCGGGGCCGGGGCTGCATCAAGCTCAACCTCCAGGTCCGGGCCGGCAACGACGCCGCGGCCGCCTTCTATGAAGCCCTCGGCTACGAGCAGGAGCCGCGCATCAGCCTCGGCAAGCGGTTGTGAGGGCAGAGGCCGCCGGTGCGGTTCAGTGGCGGTGCCGCCAGTTCTCGACCGCCAGTCCCGGGACTCTCGAGAATTCGCCGACGTTGTCGGTCACGAGGATGTGGCCGAGCGCCAGTGCCTGTGCGGCGATCAGCAGATCGTTCGGCCCGATGAGCTGTCCCCGCCGCTCGAGGTCCGCCCGAACACTGCCGTAGATGGCATCGGCCGGCGGCTCGAACGGCAAGATCTCGAGCACATCGAGAATCATCTCCAGCTGCTCAGAAAGACGCGGTGCCGCGCGTTTCGCGGCGCCATAGCGAAGTTCGGCAGCGACGATGATGCTCGTGCAGATGCTGTCCTCGCTCTCGCCCCGCATCCGCCTTGCGACCTCGCCTCGCGGACGCCGGACGACATCCGACAGGATGTTGGTGTCGAGCAGGAAGCGCCTGCCGCCCATTGCTCAAAGATCGACCGGCTCGTGCTCGAGTTCGTCGATCGCCGGGAAATCTTCCTCGACCTCCGGAAGAGCATCCAGGAGCGCAAACAGCGATCTTGGGGATAGCGGCTCGATGACCAGCCGGTCGCCCTCCTTGCGCATGATCGCATCCTGCCCCGGCAGTTCGAATTCCCGTGGAATGCGCACGGCCTGGTTGCGGCCGTTCCGGAAAAGCCTGACGCGGCGTTCGATGGGAGGCATAGGCCGAAGCATAGGCCTTCCGGGTGGGACCGGTCAAGCTCGCTCCCTCGCCAGCGCGCGCTGCATGATCACCGTGTCGAGCCAGCGGCCGTGCTTGAAGCCGATGTCGGTGAGCGTGCCGACGAGGCGGAAGCCCGCGCGCTCGTGCAGGCGGATCGAGGCGAGGTGGGCGGAGTCGCCGATGATCGCCACCATCTGGCGCATCCCCGCCGCGCCGGCCTGATCGATCAGCGCGTCCAGGAGCAGCCGGCCGATGCCCGCCCGGCGCACGTCCCCGGCGACGTAGACCGAGTTCTCGACCGAGTAGCGGTAGGCCGCCCGCGGCCGGTACGGCCCCGCATAGGCATAGCCCACGACCTGCCCGCCGGCGGTCGCGACGAGGTAGGGCAGGCCGCGCTCCCTGATCGCCCCGTAGCGCCGGGTGATCTCGGCGAGGTCGGGCGGCTCGAGCTCGAAGGACGCCGTGCCTTCCAGGACCTCGACGGCATAGATCGCGCGGATCGCGTCCAGGTCGTCCGGCCGCGCCGCCCGAATCGCCGGTGACGCCGGCATCGGTCCCGCTCAGCCCTGCGTCCTGCCGCTCCGGCTCCCGGCCGAAGGCCGGCTGCTGCGCGCCTCGTCGGCGGTGTCCGCCGGGCCGGCGGTGGGGTCCGGCCAGCCGAAGGCGTCGGCGTCGATGCTCCGGCCGTCGTCGTGAAGGCGATCGTCGGCCGGCGAATCGTAGATCACCAGGAGCTCGCGCGCGCCCTCCGGCGCATCGATCCAGCACATCCCTTCCGGATGGTCGGTGCCGCAGCCGTACGGGAGCAGGCTCACCAGCTCCAGGCTGCCGCGGCTCACCACGGTCTGCTCGAGCGCCTCGAGGCAGCCCGGCCAGCGGTAGAGCGC
>DASUSF010000057.1:0-4881 GCA_036375275.1 Geminicoccaceae bacterium
GCGCCGGCCACGATCGCCCCGACCGCGACCACCGAGCCGAGGCCGAGGGTCGACACGCCGCTCAGGCCCTGCCCGACGGTGCAGCCGCCGGCGAGCACCCCGCCGATGCCCATCGCCGCCGCGCCGCCGAGGTTCCGGCGGAGATCGTGCGCGTCGGCGAAGCCTTCGAGGCGGAGCCGCCCGGCCGTGCCGGCACCGAGCAGGCCGCCGAGGATGGTCCCGGCGATCAGCGCGACGCCGAACGGCAGGACCGGCGCGCCGCCGGTGGTGAGCAGGATCAGGCTGGACGCGCTCGGCCCGACGAAGCCGAGCGAGGCGACCGGAACCGGCGCCCGGGGATCGGCGAGCCAAGTCGTCGCGAGCCACCCGAGCGGCACCAGCGCGCCGAGGGTGAGGCCCGCGAGCAGCAGCGCCCGGCTCGACCGGAAGGTCGGCTCCCGCAGGCAGAACCAGGCGAGAACCACGGCGACCATCCCCGCGAGGAGCATCCGCAGGCCCGCGGCGAGGCCGAGGAGCGCGGGCAGGTCCTGGCGCGGGAAGCGCCGCCCGGGATCGATCGTGAGGGCATCGAAGAGATGCCACAGCCAGACCAGCGGCCCGGCCATCGTCGCGAGCGCCGCGATCGCGACCACCATGATCACGACCAGCGCGCGCAGGCTGCCGCCGCCGAGGCGGACCAGGTTCTTGGAGATGCAGCCGCCGGTCAGCGTCATGCCGAAGCCGAACAGGAGCCCGCCCGCGAGGGCGCCGGCGAACGCGAGGCGGGGCTGGAGATAGGGGGTCCGGTCGAGATCGAGCGCGCCGATCAGCATCAGCGCCTGGGTGCCGAGGATGGCGACCGCGATCGCGAGCAGCCAGCTGCGCATCCGCCGCCAGTCGCCCATCAGCAGGATGTCGGACACCGCGCCCATCGCGCAGTAGTCCGAGCGCTGCACGGCGAAGCCGAACAGCACGCCCAGGACCAGGCCGGCGAGGGGGACCAGGTGAGGCGAGACCATGGCGTCCATGCGGCGACCCTACTCTTGCGCGGTCGCACGATGCTAGAGGTAGGCCGCCGGTCAGCGGAGGCCGAGGATGGGCGACGATACGGTCCTGGATGCGCGCGGCCTGCTGTGTCCTCTGCCGGTGCTGCGCGCGCGGAAGGCCATGCGGACGCTCGCTTCCGGCGACGTGCTGAAGCTGCTCGCGACCGATCCCGGGGCGGTCCGCGACGTCGATGCCCTGTGCGCCTCCGCCGGCCACGTCCTGATCGGGCGCGAGGAAGCCGGCGGCGAGTTCGTCTTCAGGATCCGGAAGGCTTGAGCCCCGGGGTCGCGGCGCGTCGGGACGGCTTCCTGATCGACACCGATCCGGCGGCTGTGGATCTCGACCTGGTGATGGGCTTCCTCCGCCAGAGCTACTGGGCGAGCGGCGTCCCGCCCGAGGTGCTCGAGCGCTCGATCCGGAACGCGATGGTCTGGAGCCTCAAGCAGGAGGCCGGCGGCGCGCAGGTCGGCTTCGCGCGCGTGGTCACCGACCGCGCCCGCTTCGCCTGGCTGTCCGACGTGTTCGTCCTCGAGCCCTTCCGCGGGCGCGGCCTCGGGCGCTTCCTGATCGGGACCGTGCTCGAGGATCCGCGGCTCCGGGAGGTGCCGCGCTGGATGCTCGGGACCCGGGACATGCACCCGCTGTACCGGCGCTTCGGCTTCGAGGACGCCCCCGAGCGGCGCTACATGGTGCTGATCCGCCGCTGACGGCGACGCCGCGACGCGGGGGCGACGGATCGAGCGGATCGACAGCTCCGGTTCATCCAGCCGGCGGTAGGCTCAATTCCTGGATGCGGACGACCGGCAGACGCCGTGGAAGATGATGCGAATCGCCCGGAACCCCGCGCCCGGTTTGGGAATTCAGCAGCAGCGCTCTATGTTCTTCCACCTGCCGTCGCCGGCCCGGCGGACGATGGAGCGCGTTGTCGAGCGACGAGTCCGGAACGATGAACGACCTCCTGCCCAAGCTCCTGTTCGGCTTCGCCGTGCTCGCCGGCGCGTTCGCGTACGGCATGGTCAGCACGGAATCCAACCTGTTCCCCTACCCCGCGATCCAGACCGCGCGGTCGACGGTGACCGATCTCCGCAAGTTCTGGAAGAACGACCTCGAGATCGAACCGACCCGGCATCTCGCGCCGGCGATGCACGAGGGCGCGGGGGTGACGGTGCGCGACCCGGAACGGATGCAGCCCGGCTTGACCTTCCTCAGCGGCATGTTCGGCGACCAGATGGGGGCGCGCCTGATCGACGCCGAGGGCCGGGTGATCCACGAATGGCCGGTGAACTACACCCGGATCTGGCCGGAGTATCCCAACCACAAGGGCGGCGAGCCGGTCACCGACTGGAACGTGTTCCTGCACGGCAGCCTGATCCGCCCCGACGGCTCGATCGTGGTCAACTTCGACGAGGGCGCGAGCCTGGTGAAGCTCGACCGCTGCGCCAACGTGGTCTGGAAGATCTACGAGAACATCCACCACTCGGTGTTCGAGGACGAGGAGGGGAGCTTCTGGGCGCCGATCTCGGACGACATCGTCCAGGTCTCCGCCAACGGCGAGATCCTGCGCCGGATCGGGATCGAGGCGCTGATGCGGCGGAACAATCTCGAAGGCGCCCTGTTCATCCAGGAGCCACGCAGGTTCTACATCCACCCGAACGACGTGGACGTCCTGAGCAGCGAGGTCGCGGACGCCTTCCCGATGTTCGAGGCGGGCGACGTGATGTACAGCATGCGGGATCTCAACCTGATCATCGTGTTCGATCCCGATACCGAGGTCGTGAAGTGGTACCAGCACGGCCCCTGGCTCCGGCAGCACGACCCGGATTTCCTGCCGGACGGCCGGATCGCTGTGTTCAACAACCGCATGGAATACGGGGCCAGCAACATCATGGTCGTCGACCCGGTGACGCGCGCGGTGGAGGTGGTCTACGAGAGCACCGAGGCGGCCCCGTTCTACACCGACATCCGGGGCAAGCACGAGACGCTCGAGAACGGCAACCTGCTGATCGTCGAGGCGCAGCGCGGGCGGGTGTTCGAGGTGACGCCGGACGGCGACATCGTCTGGCAATACGTCAACCGTTACGATGACGAGCGGGTGGCGGTGATCACCAATGCGCTCCGGCTGGCGCCGGGCTGGTTCGACGTCGACGACTGGTCCGACTGCACCGACGAGGAACTGATTGCGGAGGAGTAAGGTCCATGAAGCCAGAGCACACGTTGACACCTGGGAGGCTGCTCCCGGCGATCGTGTTCGCGGGCGCGCTGCTCGCGGCGTCGCCCGCGTTCGCCTACGTCGGGCCCGGCGCGGGGCTGACCGCGATCGGCTCGGTGATCGCGCTGGTCGGGGCGATCGGGCTCGCGATCGTCGGCTTCCTCTGGTACCCGATCAAGCGGCTGCGCCGCCGACGCCAGGGGGTGGCGGCGAAGCCGGGCGAGAAGCCGGTGGAGAAGCCGGCCGGATGACCTACGTCGCGATCGCGCTGTCGATCGGGCTGCTCTGCTGGAGCCTGCGCGCGCTCCGCCTCGTGCCGGCGAGCCTGGAGGCGGTCTCGACCGCGCGCGAGGCCGCGGGCGTGATGCGCGACCCGGCGCTCGACGACGACGAGAAGGAGAGCCGGGTGCAGGCCGCGGCGCTGCGCCTGTTCCGCCTGTTCGCGACGATCACGCTCCGGACCGCGGCGGCGCTCGCGGTGCCGGTGGTGGCGCTCGCGGCTCTCGCCGGGCTCGACCTCGTGAGCGTGCCGGAAGTGTTCGACGCCGCCCTGTCCTGGCCGGTGATCCTCGCCTCGACGCTGGCCATGGGTGCCGCCCTGATCCTCTGGCGATGAGCGCCGCCGGCGCGCGGGGGCCATGAGCGCGGCGGGCGCGTACGGGCGATGAGCGCGGCGGGCGCGTACGGGCGGATCGACCGGATCCTGCACGGCCTCGCGTTCCGGGGCGTCGGCCTGCAGAAGGTGCTCGCCGACCTCGAGGACCAGCTCTACCGGAAGGAGCTGGAGGGCGTCCCGGTCCGGCGCCCGGTGTTCATCACGTCGTTGCCCCGGGCCGGCACCACCCTGATGCTGGAGGTGGTGACGGCGGCCCCGGGCTTCGCCACCCACACCTACCGCAACATGCCCTTCATCCTCTGCCCGCTGCTCTGGGAGCGGATCGCGGGCGGGTTCCGGGCGAGCGGCAGCCGGCGCGAGCGGGCGCACGGCGACGGCCTGGTGGTCGACTTCGACAGCCCGGAAGCGTTCGAGGAGGTGGTCTGGCGGGCGTTCTGGCCGAAGAAGTACCGGCCCGACCGGATCGAGCCCTGGTCGGCCGCCGACCGCGACCCCGAGTTCGAGGATTTTCTCCGCCGCCATGTCGCGAAGATCGTCCGCCTGCAGCTCGCGGACGGCGCGGCCGCCGGTCGGTACGTGTCCAAGAACAACGCCAACGTCGCGCGGATCGAGCTTCTCCGGGAAATCTTCGAGGACGGCTCGGTGATCGTGCCGTTCCGGGACCCGGTGCAGCAGGCGGCCTCGCTGCTCCGCCAGCACCGCCGCTTCACCCGCATCCACGGCGAGGACCCCTTCGCCCGGCGCTACATGGAGGGGATCGGCCACTTCGAGTTCGGGCACGCGCTCCGCCCGATCGACTTCGGCGGCTGGCTCGACGGCGCGCCCGCCGACCGCATGCGCCTCGACTTCTGGCTCGCCTACTGGTGCGCCGCCTTCGGGGCGGTCCTCGACCGCGCGGGCCAGGTCCGGCTCGTGGACTATGACCGCCTCTGCCGCGCGCCCGAGCCGGTGCTCGGGGCGCTCGCCGACGGCCTCGGGATCCCGCGCGCCGAGCTGACCGGCCAGGCGACCCGGTTCCGTCCGCCGTCGA
>DASUSF010000058.1:0-2599 GCA_036375275.1 Geminicoccaceae bacterium
TGGCCCGGCCGGGCCTGTCCCGCGACGTCCGCGAGATCGTCTCCAAGAGCATCGGTCCGTAAGCACAAGCGGCGCGAAGGCTCCAGAGCCTGCGCGCCGGCTGCGATTCCTCTCGATCGGGGATCGGGCCGTCTACATGTCCTCTTCGACGTCCTCGGCGGTGTCGCTCATCGCCTCGCCGGCAGCGCCGATGTCCTCACCCGCGCCGGAGATGGTGTTGCAGCCGGCCAGGGCCATGATCATGAACAACCCGACGAGCAGCGACAGCATGAGCCCGAAGCGGCTGGCTTCCTCGCGAAGCGGATCGATCGTGCGCACCTTCATGATGATTCCCCTGTTGACCTGATCCTTGGGGCGAACGCCGCCCGAAGGCATCAGTTCCGGAAGCCCGCCGGGCGTGGCCCTGGCCTAATCCGCGGCCGCATCCAGGGCGGACGCGCGGAGCAGGGCGGACGCGCGGAGAAGGTGCTGATCCAGGAACCCGGCGAGCCAGCGATCGCTCTGCGCGGCGTGGCGCACGAAGCCCGCGATGTGCGTCTCCCGTGGCCGCGCGTTCGAGAGGGCGAGCTTGGGCCCCCCGTTCTCCGCCGCGGTCCACCGCTCGATCATCGGGGCGGTCATCTCCGGGTGGAACTCGATCCCGAAGACGTTCTCGCCGTAGCGGAAGGCCTGCTGCTCGAAGATCTCGCCGCGGGCCAGCTGCACGGCGTCGCTCGGGAGCTCGAAGCTCTCGCTGTGCCACTGGTAGAAGGTGGTCGTGCCGTCGAGGAAGCCGCGCCCCGCCTCGGTCGGATGGACATCGTAGTAGCCCATCTCGACCAGGCCGTCCGGGTGCGGGCCGACCCGGGCGCCAAGGGCGCGGGCGATCAGCTGCGCGCCGAGGCAGATGCCGAGCAGCGGCGTCCTGCCGTCGACGGCCCGCTCCAGCCACTCCAGCTCCGCCCTGATGCCGGGCAGCTCGCGATCGTCGTTGGCGCTCATCGGACCGCCGAAGACGATCGCAGCGACGTGGTCCTCGAGCGTCGGATCGGGCAGCAGATCGCCGCGGTTCGGGCAGCGCCGGTCGAGGGTGCAGCCACGTTGCTCCAGGAGCTCGCCGACCCGCCCCGGCGTCGAATGCTCCTGATGCACGATGATCAGCACCTTGTCCGCCATCGGCGCGATCCCCTTCTCGCAGCCCCTTCACGCACGTCCCACCCATGTATCGGGTTCGTGAGCCGGCGACGCAAGGCGGCCGGCGGAGCATGGCGCTCGGTGCCGGCGGGGTCCGGTTCGGGCCGGTGCAATCTCGGAAGGCGATTCACACATCCTTAACGGCCGGCGCGCTTGATTGGCTGGATCCTTCGTCACTGCGCCGAGGCCGTCATGATCAAGCTCAGCCGTCGGGCGTCGCCCGTTCCGCTGACCTCGCCGCTTGCGGTCGTGGCGATGCTCGTGCTCGCCGGTTGCCAGACGCCGGAGCTGGTCGCTGGACATGGCGTCGAGGGCGGCTGGCGGGTGGTGGAGCGAACCGGCGATGCGAGGACGGGCGACCCTTCGACCGGCCGCTCCCAGGCGGTCGACACGGGCGCCATCCTCGCCGGCGGCAGCCTGGTGATGACCGGGACGGCATCGCGCCTGATCCTCGCCCGGGACCAGGATCAGATCAGCCTCGGTCCAGCCGCCAGGCTCGTCCTTCCGGACGCGTCGGAAGACGTCCTGCTGGAGCAGCAGCAGGGCGCCGTCCGCTACTGGATCCGCGCGGAGCGGGCTCCGCCCCTCGCCATTCGGACTCCGACCGGGCGGGGCGAGAGCGCCCGCGGCAGCTTCGAGATCGCGATCGCCCCGGACCGCGGCCAGACGACGTTCGAGGTCGCCGAAGGGACGCTTCGTGTTGCCGCCTTCGATGAGCGTCGTGGCGTGACCATCGGCGCCGGGCAGAGCGCCGAGGCCGGCGCCGCCGGGAAGGACCGCCTCGCCTTCCGGCGCGGCGCGGGCCAGCCTCTCGAGCCGGTCGCGCCGTCGCTGCTGCCGGTCGAAGCTCCCGAGGTGCCGCCGGCGACGCCTGCGGTCGGTCACGCCGAGGTCCGGAGCGGCATTCCCTCGGGGGAAGCGGGCGCCCGCTCGGTGCTGCAAGCGACCGCGGTCCGCATTCCCGTACCGCCCCCGAGACGCCCCGCCGTCACGCCCCCCGGCGCGCCCGCCGTCCTGCTGGTGGCGGAGGCCCCACACACCGTCGCGCCGTTGCCGGACGCCGTGCCCGTCCCGGCGCCCGTGGCAGCGGAGCAGCCCCGGGAGCGCATCATCCTGCCGGCCGGATACGCGGCCAACCGGAGCGGACCGCCCGGGAACGCGGCCGAACCCGGAGCGCGCGCGGAGACCGGCGAACGGCCCGCCCCGGCCCCGGGCTTCGATCGCCTCGTCGACGGCCTGCTCGAAGGGCTCGATCGGGATACGCCGGCCAAGCTGATGCCGAGGCCGCGGTGACGGCGGAATCCCGTCGCGGCGGGACAGTCTCGCCAGCCGAGCCGCGACCCGCGCCGGTGCCGCCCCGGCCCGGCTGGCGGGACGGCATCTTCCTCGCCCTCGCCTGCGCCGGAAGCGTCGCGGCGGCGCACGC
>DASUSF010000059.1:0-5828 GCA_036375275.1 Geminicoccaceae bacterium
GCCCATGCACGGCTTCGGCCAGCGGGCGTAGTAGTCGGGCACCACGGCGTCGATCACCAGCTGGCCCTTGAGGCGCTCGCGCGCGGCCTCGACCCGCGAGATCGCGCCCTCGGCCTGCGCGCGGGTCGGCATCAGGGCTCCCCGGTTGAGCAGCGCCCAGCCGTAGTACTGCACGTGCGCCACCTCCAGGCGACCCGCTCCGAGCTCGACCGCCAGCTCGATGACCTCGTCCACGTGCGCGATGTTCTGGCGGTGGACGACCCAGTTGATGGTCAGCGGCAGGCCGATCTCGCGGACCTGGCGGGCGACGTCGAGCTTCTTCCGGTGACCGTCGCGGTAGGCGCCGATCCGGTTGGCGTTGGTGGCGTCGCTGTCCTGGATGCTGATCTGGACGTGGTCGAGGCCGGCCTCGGCGAGACGCTCGAGGCGCGCCCGGTCGAGCAGCACGGCGGCGGTGATCAGGGTGGTGTACTGGCCGAGCCCGGACGCGAAGGCCACCAGCTCCTCGAGATCGCGCCGCAGCGTGGGCTCGCCGCCGGAGAAGTGGGTCTGGAGCACGCCGAGCTCGTCCGCCTCGCCGATCACCCGGCGCCAGTCGTCGGTCGCCAGCTCGACGTTGGCCCGCTCGAGAACCAGCGGGTTCGAGCAGTAGGGGCACTGCAGCGGGCAGCGGTGGGTCAGCTCGGCGAGCAGCGAGACCGGCGGCGGGACCGCGCGGTCCGACGGATCGCTGTGCATCCTTGTCTCCCGAGATCAGGTCCTGGGCCGGCGCCCGGGCGGCTTGCGCGGGCGGAGACTAGAGCAATTCCCGATCCGATGGAACCGCTATGGACGGGCAAGGCGCGCTCAGCCTCCGGAAAAACCCTCTTCATCTCAATGCAGTAGGGCAGCTTGATCGGCGCCCCGGCGCCCTGCGACGATCGCATCCACCCGATGCAGTCCTGGCCAAGCCGTTGCCGTGCGCGCCAGGGGCGCTACCAATACGGCGCGCGGTCCACGTGCCGGTGCAGCATCTCCTCGAACCGGCGGTCGAGGGCCGCGCTCCGGTCGTAGGCCGGGCTCGAGCGGATCCGCTCCTTCGGCAGGTCGAGGAGGACGTGGCGCTCCGGCCAGTCGATCCGCGCCAGCCACTGCGGCGAGACCAGGACCCGCTTGTCCGGCAGCCAGCTGCCGGTGTCGATCACGAGGTAGCGGAAGGTCCAGGTGGCCAGATCCAGGATCAGGTCGTCCACACTGCCGATCGCCCCGTCCTCGGCCTCGATGCCGAACCCGATGACGTTCCGCGCGAGACGGAGCTCCCGCGCCGTCTCGTCGCCCGCTGCCGCATCCTCTGCCCCCGGCGCGCCGCCCCAGTAGGGCCCGAGCCCGGCGGCGGCGGACGACCAGTAGGGCGGCCAGCGGAAGTGGTCGTGCAGGCGCGCCTCCTCCTCCGGGCGCGGAGCGGTCGGGCGCCGGATCTGCGGCGCGCTCTCGAGCTCGCCCCGCGACAGGCGGGTGACGAGCCGCCGCTCGGCCAGGTCCGGCTCGCCGAGCGCGACCGGCGCGACCAGGAACCGGGCGCTCGGCAGCCAGGAGTCGGGATCGATCAGGAGATAGCGGGTCTCCGACGACCGCTCGTCGAACAGCAGGTCGCTCAGCACCCCGATCGCCTCGCCGCCAACCGCAGCCAGGTGGAAGCCGATCAGATCGTTGACGCCGTGGAGCATGGAGTCCGTCTCCCGTTCGGGCGGGCCGAGGCCAGGCGCCCGGGCGCTGCCCGGGGTGGCGTCGGCGATACGCCGCCGCTATCACCGCAGCCAGTCGCGCGACCGGGCAGCGGTCCGCCTCCAGCTCCGGACCCGCATGTCGACCTGGCTCCAGCTCATCCCGCTCCCGCCGCTCGCGCTCTGGCTCGGCGCCCTCGTGCTCGGTCTGGCGCTCCTGGTCAAGGCAGCGGACTGGTTCACCTCGGCCGCGGACCTGCTCGGCCGCTCCTTCGGGCTGTCGCCGTTCGTGGTCGGCGTGACCATCATGGCAGTCGGCACCTCGCTGCCGGAGCTGGTCTCCTCGGTGCTGGCGGTGATCCGCGGCGCTTCGGAGATCGTCGCCGGCAACGTGGTCGGCTCGAACATCACCAACATCTTCCTGATCATGGGGCTGATCGGGGTCGTGGCCGGCCGCCTCAGGATGCGGCACGAGCTGATCAACGTCGACCTGCCGTTTCTCGCCGGCTCCGCGTTCCTCCTCGCGGCCATCCTCTGGGACGGCGGGGTCGGCCTCGGCGAGGGCCTGCTCTCGCTCGCCGGCCTCGCCCTCTACCTGCACTACGCGCTCAGGAACCAGCGGATCCCGGAGGGCCAGCGGGACGACCGGGACGCCGACGGCAACCGCGTCGGCCGGCTGGTGCCGAGCCTGGTGGTCCTGGCATCCGCCGCGCTGATCTGGCTCGGGGCCGAGATGACGGTGAGCGCGGTGATCGAGCTCTCCGACCTGCTCGGGATCGGGCGCGAGGTGATCGCGGCGAGCGCCGTCGCGCTCGGCACCTCGCTGCCCGAGGTGATGGTGAGCCTCGCCGCCACGCGGCAGGGCAAGGGCGAGCTCGCGATCGGCAACGTGCTCGGTTCGAACGTCTTCAACGCGTTCGCCGTGATCGGCGTGAGCGCGCTGTTCGGCACCCTCCTGGTCCCCGCCTCGATCCTCGGCTTCGCCCTGCCGCTGATGGTGATCGCCACCCTGCTCGCGTTCTTCATGGTCATGGAGCAGGAGCTGACGCTCTGGGAGGGGTGGCTGCTGCTGCTGTTCTACGTCTACTTCCTCGGCGCCCTGTTCGAGATTATGTAGGTCCGGGCCGCAAAACCCTTTGCCAAGGCCGGAGGCGCGTACCAGATTAGCCGATTGAAGGGTAAACGGGAGTTCGGACATGCGTCATCTCACCGTTCTCGCGCTCGCCGGCGCGTTCGCCTTCGGGGCCTCGTCGGTCGCCATGGCCGACTGCGTCGACGGCCACAAGACCGCGTCGAATCCGGCCAGCGTCGCCTCGGCGGACCAGGCCGCCCCCAGCACCAAGGTGACGGTCCCGGGGACCACGAAGTCCGGCAGCTGATCGTCGCCCGCTCCGCAGGCGGAGAAGCCGCCGCGGCGACGCGGCGGCTTTTCCTTGCCCGCAGCCCCGGTTCCCTGCCCGCGTCCGCCGCCCCATCCAACCGCCTCGGAACGCCCTCGTGATCGAGGCCGGGATCGTCACGGTCTTCATCGCCGCCCTGATCACGGCGCTCGCGACCGGGCTCGGCGCGCTGCCGTTCTGGTTCACGCCCAGGATGAACCGGCGCTGGCTCGGCATCTCGAACGCCGCGGCGGCGGGCCTCATGATCGCCGCGAGCTTCAGCCTGATCGTCGAGGGCAACGCCTACAGCGAGACGCGGACGATCCTCGGCATCCTGCTCGGGATCGCGTTCATCGCGCTCTGCCACAAGGCGCTCGAAGGGCGCGAGGATGTCGACGTCGGGGCGCTCAGAGGCGCCGACGCCGTCAAGGCGATCATGATCGTCGGCATCATGACCCTGCATTCGGCGGCCGAGGGGATCGGGGTCGGCGTCTCGTTCGGCGGCGGCGAGACGCTCGGCACCTTCATCACCGCCGCGATCGCGGTACACAACGTTCCGGAGGGCCTCGCGATCAGCCTCGTGCTCGTGCCGCGCGGCGCGAGCGTGCTTCAGGCGGCCGGCTGGAGCGTCATCTCGAGCCTGCCGCAGCCCCTGATGGCGGTGCCGGCGTTCCTGTTCGTGACCGTGTTCGCCCCGGTCCTGCCGCTCGGTCTGGGGCTGGCGGCCGGCGCCATGATCTGGATGACGCTCGCGGAACTGATCCCCGACGCCCTCGACGACGCGTCGAAGGAGACGGTCGCGGCCACCGTCACGGGTGCGGTCGCCGCGATGCTCGCCTTCCAGGCGCTGCTCAAACCCTGAACCGCGACAGCCTCCCGGCGGGCCTTGCGGAGCGGGTCAGTGCTTCCCGGTCGCGGTGCCTCGCGCCAGGACGCTGCTCGCGACCACGGCGGGACCGTCGTCCGCGAGCGGCAGGGGGTGCACCCGCTCCCCGGCCATGGACTCGTCCCAGCCGCGGGCGCTGCCGCAGCTCAGGCTCTGGAGCGCCCGGCGGACGCGGAACAGCATGCTCATGTCCCGGGCGCCGGCATAGCCGCCGGTGCGCCGGGCGTCGAACTCCCAGCGCCGCAGGATGGCGAGCTTCTGGACGGTGCTGAGCCCGTCATGCCGGACGACGTCCTCCGGGCTCGAGAACACCGAGGTCGGCACCAGCTGTGCCCGCTTAAGATCGAGACCTCGAAGCTGCTTCATGGTCGTCTCTCAGCTCCCCCGAGAAGTCCGCACCGGACCTCCATTGGTGTCTTGCGCTTCTGAGGCGTTCTCCGATTTCGACCAGCATACCATAAGGCATAGCAAAAGAGGGTTGATTTTGATCAAACATAGGCGCGGTCGGGTCGACGCCAAGGGATGCCTCATTCCGCCGCCTCGATTTCCGGCGCCGGACGCCGCCAGGCCTCCAGGAGCCGCGCCTCCTGCTCCCCGAACCTCCGGAGGTTGTCGTTCTTCACGGGGCCGAAGCCGCGGATCGTGAGCGGCAGGCGGGCGATGCTCACCGCGAGCCCGTGGTTGGCCGGGGTGAGGTCACGGCAGAGCTCCTCGAGCACCGCCTCGAAGTGGTCGATCAGGCGCCGCTCGGTCCGCCGCTCCCCGAGCCAGCCGAACGGGTCGAACGGAGTGCCGCGCAGCCGCCGGCCATGCGCCAACGCGCGGAGAACGGGGCGCAGCCAGGGGCCCCAAAGCGCCGCTTCCGCGGCCGCCCGGTGGTCGGATCGGGGCGCGCGAGCCAGGTCGGCGCGAGATCGAAATGGATCTCGAAGCCGGGCTCGAACTGCTGCTCGAGGATCGCCTGAAAGGCGGGGTCGCCGAGCAGCCGCGCGACCTCGTACTCGTCCTTGTAGGCCATCAGCTTGAACAGGCTCTGCGCGGCCGCGACCGCCAGAGCGTCCCGAGGTGGCGCGAGGCTGCTCTCCGCCCGCCGCACCGCCTCGATGCGGCGCAGATACCGGGCTGACCACGCGGCATCCTGATAGGCTTCGAGGAAGGCCGCGTGGCGATCGATCAGCCGGTCGAGATCGTCCTCCGGCGGGGGTGACAGAACCTCCGGTGCCATCTGGTTCAGCCAGCGCCGCAGCCGGACCTCGTCCGCGGCGGCGCATCGCCCGACCCGGAACGCCTCGCGGTTCGCTTCGACCGCGGTGCCGTCGAGCCCGATCGCCCGGTCGATGGCGCCGATGCCGACCGGGAGAAGGCCGTGCTGGGCGGCGAACCCGAGGAGGACCAGGTTGGCCGCCACCGGCGCGCCCAGCGCCGCCGCGATCCGCCTGGCGTCCAGGCCCAGCACGCGGCCGACCGCCTGCCCGATCCGCCCTTCGTAGCTCCCCGCATCGAGGGCGAGATCGGGGTCGCGCGCGAAGCCCCAGGTGGGCCGGAGCGCCCGGTCGACCACCGCCGTCGCGTCGCGCGCCAGCCGCCCGAGCATCGCCTCGCGCGCCGCGGTCACGAGGTCGGCGCCGAGGAGGAGCCGCCCTCGCCAGTTCGGGATCCTCGGCCCGCGGGACACGGGCATCCCGCCGCCGATCCGGACATGGCTCGTGACCGCGCCGTACTTCTGCGCGAGGCCGGTCTGGTCGAGCGTCCTCACCTGCAGGCCGTCGAGATGCGCGGCCATGCCGAGGATCTGGGCGAGGGTCACGATCCCGGTCCCACCGACGCCGGCGATCAGAATGTCGTAGCCCCCGGCCGGAT
>DASUSF010000060.1:0-13443 GCA_036375275.1 Geminicoccaceae bacterium
GGCGATGTCGCGCGGCGCGCCGATGCTGATCCGGACCGCGGCGGGCCGGGGGCCGCGATCGACCACGAACGGCTCGGAGGGGGTGATCGCGACGTTCCGGAGCCGCGCTTCGGCGACGAACACCTCCGCCCGACGCGGCTCGGGGAGCGCCAGCCAGACGTGCAGCGCCGCGGGATGGGCGGTGAAGGCGAAGCCGTCGAGCGCCTCGGCCACGACCGCCTGCCGTTCGGCGAGCGCCGCCCGCTGCCATCGGATCAGCTCGAGCGCGGTGCCGTCCCGGATCCACTCGCTGGCCAGTTCGGCGAGCAGCGGGGTCGCCATCCAGCTCGTCGTCCGGATCCGGCGGATCAGCCGCGGGACCAGCGCCGCCGGCGCGGCGACGTAGCCGATGCGCAGCCCCGAGAGCGTGGTCTTGGTGAAGCTGGTGACGTGGCAGGTGCGCTCCGGCAGCACGGCGGCGAGCGGTGGCGGCCCCGGCTCGACCAGCGCGCCGTAGACGTCGTCCTCGACCACGAACACCTCGTGTCGCCGGGCGATCTGGGCGATCCGGCGGCGACGCTCCTCGCTCATCAGCGCGACCGTCGGATTGTTCAGGGTCGGGGTCGTGCACAGCACCTTGATGCCGGTGGTCGCGCACGCCGCCTCGAACGCGTCGGGGATGATGCCCTCGTGGTCGATCGCGAGGCTCTCCAGGCGCAGGCCGAGGACGCCCGCGAGGCCGATGATCCCATGGTCGACCAGCGCCTCGGTCGCGACCAGGTCGCCGGGCTTGGTCAGGGCGGCGAGGGCGACCAGGAGGCCGTGCGCCGCGCCGTTGCTGATCAGCACCTGGTCGGGCTGGACCTCGAGGCCGCGCTGCTCGAGCCAGCGCGCGCCGGCGGCCCGATGCGCCTCCAGCCCGCCGATCGGCCGGCAGACCAGCATCGAGGTCATGTCCCCGCGGGCGGCGAGTGCGGCCAGGGCGCTCCTCGCCCGCTCGGCGTGCAGGTTGGCGTAGACCGGGCGGTTGATCGAAAGATCGATCAGATCGTCGCTCCGCCGGTCCATGATGAAGCTCGGCTCGATCTCGGGGCTGGCGGCGAGGACGAAGGTGCCACGCCCCACCTCGCCCCGGACCAGGCCGCGGCGCTCGACCTCGGCGTAGGCCTGGCTCACCGTCTGGACGCTGATGCCGAGGCGGAGCGCCAGGTCGCGCTGGGTCGGCAGGCGGGTGCCCGGAGGCAGCTCGCCGGCCTCGATCGCGCGGACGAGCTCCTGGGCGATCGCGCGGTAGCGCGGCCCGGAAGCCTGGGCGAGCCGGGACAGCCAGCTTGACATGCGTCAATTCTAGGCTTGAACCATGTCAATCGGCAACCTACCCTGAGCGCAGCCGAATCCGCCCGTCGCGCCCGGCGCGGCAATGCTCGCCGCTCGTGCGGGGGCCAAATCAGAGGAGGTCCGTTCATGGCACACCGTCCGACCATCCGCGCGCTGCTTGCCGGCGCCGCGCTCACGCTCAGCTTTTCTGCCGGCGCCGCGGCCGAGGAGTGGAAGTTCGCGATCGAGGAGATCGAAGGCAGCGTCCAGGACGCCTACGCGCAGAAGTTCAAGGAGCTGATCGAGGAGAAGACGGGCGGCGAGGTCACCGTCACGATCTATCCCTACGGCGCGCTCGGCACCTCGGCCGAGCTGACCGAGCTGGTCACGCAGGGCGCGATCCAGTTCGCCAACGCCTCGCCCGGCCACCTCGGCACCCTGGTCCCCGAGATCCAGGTGTTCTCGGTCCCCTACCTGCTCTCCGAGGACAATACGGCGAACAAGGAGGTGCTGACCGAGAGCGAGGTGATCTACGGCCAGCTGCAGGAGGACTTCCACGAGAAGGGGCTGCATCTGCTCACCATGTACCCCGAGGGCGAGATGGTCTGGACGGCCAACAAGGAGGTCCGGTCGCCCGAGGATTTCGACAACTTCAAGATGCGCACCATGGTCTCGCCGATGCTGGTCGCGGCCTACGAATCCTACGGTGCCAGCCCGACCCCGATGCCCTACGGCGAGGTCTACGGTGGCCTGCAGCTCGGCTCCATCGACGGCCAGGTGAACCCGATCTTCGCGATCGAGGAGATGAAGTTCTACGAGGTGCAGGACTACATGATCTTTTCGGGCGAGCAGCAGTTCGTGACCACGGTGGTCACCAACTCCGACTGGTATCAGGCGGATCTGTCCGACGAGAACAAGAAGGTGCTGGACGAGACGATCAGCGAGCTCGCCGACTACATCTTCGAGGTGCAGGACCAGTACAACCAGGAGCGCCTCGAGAAGATCAAGGAGGCCAAGCCCGACATGCAGGTGATCGAGCTGACCGACGAGGAGCGCGCGGTCTTCCAGGAGCGGGCGCAGGAGGTCCGGCAGAAGTACGTCGAGATGGTCGGCGGCGAAGCCGAGCAGGTCCTGAACGACCTCGAGGCGGAGATCAAGGCGGCCGAAGGCTCGTAAGCCTGAGCCTTCCTCCGCGGGTGGCGGCAGGGCCGGGTGCGGCGCATCCGGCCCTTCGCCGTTCCCGGGCGCCGTCATGAGCCGGCTGGACGCGACCGATCTTCGGATCCTCGCAACCCTGCAGCGCCGCGGGCGGATCACCAAGACGGCGCTCGCCGAGGAGGTGCATCTTTCGCCGACCCCGTGCTGGGAGCGCCTGAAGCGGCTCGAGCAGGCGGGGCTCATCAAGGGCTATCACGCGCTGATCGACCTCGACCGGCTGGGCGCCACCAACACCGTCCTGGTCGAGATCACCCTCAAGCAGCACCGCTACGAGGACTTCCAGCGCTTCGAGGTGGCGATCCGCGCCGTGCCCGAGATCATCGAGGCGCACGCGACCGGCGGCGGGATCGACTACCTGCTGAAGGTGGTCGTGCCCGACATCGACACCTACCAGCGGCTGATCGACCGGCTCCTCCTGCAGGAGATCGGCATCGACCGCTACTTCACCTATATCGTGACCCGGACGGTCAAGAGCGCGCCGCAGCCGCCGGTCGAGCTGATCGCGCGGGCGAGCGGCTGAGCGCCCCGGGCCGGGCGGCCCGCCGGCGCATGGCAGGGGTCGCGAAGGTGGAGCCTCGTCATCGCGCGAAGGCTGTATGATCCGCGACCGTTTCCTGCGACGAGGGTGCCCGCGCATGGCTGATCTGGCGTTCGTCGGTCTCGGCAACATGGGCCGCGGAATGGCGGCCCGGCTTCTGGCCGCTGGCCACGAGGTGGCGGTCTACAACCGGACGACCGCGAAGGCCGCGGCGCTCGGCGAGCGGGGCGCGCGGGTCGCCGCCAGCCCGTGCGAGGCGGTGGAAGGAGCGGATGCGGTGTTCGTCATGGTCGGCGACGACCGGGCGTCCCGCTCGGTCTGGCTCGGCGACGACGGGATCCTCGCCGGCACCCTCCGGGAGCGCGCGTTCGCGATCGAATGCTCGACCCTTTCCCACGACTGGGTGGAGGCGCTCGCGACGCAGGCGGCGGCGCGCGGTCTCCGCTACCTGGACTGTCCCGTCACCGGCCTGCCCGACGCCGCGGCAGCGGGCGACCTCACGCTCCTGGTCGGCGCCCAGCCGGCCGATCTGGCGGCTGCTCACCGGCTCCTCGACCCGCTGTGCAGCGATCTGATCCACTTCGGGCCCGTCGGCACCGGCACCGCCTACAAGCTGATGATCAACCTCATGGGCGCGGTCCAGATCGCGGCCGCCGCCGAAGGCATGGCGATCGCGGAACGGGCGGGCCTCGACCTCGACCTGGTCGCCCGCGCCATCGCCTCCGGCCAGGCGGCGAGCCCGCAGGTGGTCCGGAACGCACGCCGCATGGCCGACGACCACCACGACCGCGACATCTCGTTCACGGGCCGCCTCCGGCTCAAGGACGCCGAGTACGGCGTGCGCCTGGCGAAGAAGCTCGGCCTCGGCGCGCCGCTCGGCCGGGTCGCGTGCGAGGCATTCGGGCGGCTGCTCGAGCATGGCCTCGCCGACCTCAACGAGAGCAAGGTCATCGAGATCGCGCGGGCCGGCGGCGAGCCGGACCCGGCGCCGGCGCAGGGATCGACCACCTGATGATGGAGATCGTCGCCTTCGGCGCGCGGCGAACGCAGCCGGCGGAACGGGCTCGAGCTGCGAGCGACCTCGCGGCGCGAGATGCCGTTCGGGGATCGGGATCATGAGCGCCCTCGAGCACCTCTTCGAGCGGAACCGCGCCTGGGCGAGGCGGGTCAAGGACGCGGACCCGACGTTCTTCGGGCGGCTCGCGGAACAGCAGACGCCGGAGCTGCTCTGGATCGGCTGCGCCGACAGCCGGGTGGCGGCGAACCAGATTCTCGACCTGCAGCCGGGCGAGGTGTTCGTCCACCGCAACATCGCGAATGTCGTCGTGCACACCGACCTCAACTGCCTCTCGGTCATCCAGTTCGCGGTCGAGATGCTGCGGGTGAAGCACATCATCGTCTGCGGCCATTACGGCTGCGGCGGGATCAGGGCGGCGCTCGAGGACGAGGACCACGGCCTGATCGACAACTGGCTCCGCCACATCAAGGACGTGCACCGCTTCCACGAGGACGCGCTCCGGGACGAGGTCGACCCGGCGGCGCGCTGCGATCGGCTGTGCGAGCTGAACGTGGTCGAGCAGGTCCGGAACGTCGCCCACACCACCATCGTCAAGGACGCCTGGCGGCGGGGCGACGATCTGACCGTCCACGGCTGGATCTACAGCATCCGGGACGGCATCCTCTCCGAACTCTGCCGGAGCGACCCCCCGTGATCACCTCGATCGCCGCTCAGGGCTTGAGCACCACCTTGATGCAGCCGTCCTCCTTGTCGCGGAAGGTCTTGTAGGCGGCCGGCGCCTGGTCGAGCGGCAGGCGGTGGGTGATCAGGAAGGACGGGTCGATCTCGCCCTTCTGGATCCGCTGCAGCAGGGGGCGGAGGTACTTGTGCGCGTGGCACTGGCCCATGGTGAAGGTCAGGCCCTTGCCGAACGCCGCGCCGAACGGGAACTTGTCGATCAGGCCGGCATAGACGCCGGCGACCGCGACCCGGCCGCCCTTGCGGCAGGCCTGGATCACTTCCCGGAGCGCATGCGCGCGGTCGGTCCCGAGCATCACCGCCTGCTTCACCCGGTCGAGCACGGCGTCGACCGTCCCGACCCCGTGCGCCTCCATGCCGACCGCGTCGACGCAGAGATCGGGGCCGCGGTTGTCGGTCAGCTCGTTCAGCCGGTCCATGACCCGCTCCTCGCTGGCGTCGATCGTCTCGGCCCGGCCCTTGGTGCGGGCGAGCTCGAGCCGCTCCGGCACCCGGTCGATCGCGATCACCCGCTCGGCGCCGAGCAGCCAGGCGCCCTGGATCGCGAACTGGCCGACCGGCCCGCAGCCCCAGATCGCGACCGTGTCGCCCGGCTTGACCCCGGCTTCCTCGACCGCGCCGTAGCCGGTCGGGAAGATGTCGGAGAGGAACAGGACCTGCTCGTCCGAGAGGCCGTCCGGGACCTTGAGCGGGCCGACGTCGGCGTAGGGCACGCGCACGTACTCCGCCTGGCCGCCGGCGAACCCGCCGAACAGGTGCGAGTAGCCGAACAGCGCCGCGCCGCCGTGCCCGTACATCTTGTCGAGCAGCGACTTGTTGGGGTTGGACTCGTCGCACAGCGAGAACTGGTCGTGCGTGCAGAAGAAGCAGTGGCCGCAGGCGATCGGGAAGGGGACCACGACCCGGTCGCCCTTCTCGAGCGTCCGGACTGCGGCGCCGGTCTCGACCACCTCGCCCATGAACTCGTGGCCGAGGATGTCGCCCTTCTCCATGGTCGGGACGTAGCCGTCGTACAGATGCAGGTCCGAGCCGCAGATCGCGGTCGAGGTCACTTGCAGGATGATGTCGCCCGGATCCTGGATGACCGGATCGGGCACGGTGTCGATCTGGACCTTTTCCTTGCCGTGCCAGCAGAGTGCCTTCATGGCCGGTGCTCCCGTCCTCGTCGGACGCTCGACCATCGACCGCCCGCGTCGGTCCTGAACGGGACGGCCCGCGCACCGTTCCCCGGGCGCACCGCCGGCTGCCGGCGCTCAGTCGCAGCGGGCGGTCATGCCGCCGTCGACCACGATCTCGGTCGCGGTCACGAAGCGGGCCTCGTCGGAGGCGAGGTAGACGACGGCGTTGGCGGTGTCCCGGCCGTCGCCGGCGAAGCCGAGCGGGATCTTGTCGAGCCGGCTCCGGACCAGGGCCTCGAGGTCGCCCCGGCCGCGCTGATGCAGGAGCCGCGCCTCGACCAGGGGGGTGTGCATCAGGCCCGGGACGACGGTGTTCACCCGGATACCGTGCGGCGCCTGCTCGATCGCGGTGTTGCGGGACAGCTGGATCACGCCGGCCTTGGTCGCGGCATAGGCGACGTCGGCCGCTCCGGCCCAGCGGATGCCCGAGGTCGAGGCGAGGTTCACGATCACGCCCGCCTTCTGGCGCTGCATCACCGGGAGCACATGCTTGCAGGTGAGGAAGACGCTCTTGAGGTTGAAGGCGACCTGGGCGTCGAAGACGTCCTCCGCCATGTCGACGCAGCCGCCCGGACGCGAGCCGCCGACGTTGTTGACCAGGACGTCGATCTGCCCGAACGCGCCGAGGCACGCCTCGACCATCCCGCGCACCGCCTCCGACGAGGTGACGTCGGCCTGGTGGGTGCGGAGCCGGTCCGGACCCGCGCCCGCGCGCTCGACGGTCTCCTCCAGGCTCGCCGGGTTGAGGTCGACCGCGAAGACCTTCGCGCCCTCCTCGATGAAGCGGACCGTGATCGCCCGGCCGTTGCCCCAGCCGGGGCCGACGCAGCCGGCGCCGGTGACGATCGCGACCTTCCCGTGCAGTCGTCCGGCCACGGCGCGGGCCTCCCCTCCACTCGTCAGTCGAAGGCGGACGGCGCGCCGTCGCCCGGCGGGATCTCGAAGATGTTGAGCGTCATCGAGATCAGCGTGTAGTAGCCGAGGATGCCGGTGAGGTCGACGACGCCGTCCTCACCGAGCGTGTCGAGGGCCCGCCGGTACACCGCGTCCGGCACCCGGTGCCGCTCGTGCACGGCGCGGGCGAAGGCATGGAGCGCCGCCTCGTCGGCATGCGCGAAGTCCGGCTCCTGGCCCTGGCGGATCGCCTCGATCACGCCGGGATCGAGGCCGGCCTCGAGCGCGAACGGCTTGTGCGCGTGCCACTCGAAGCCGGAGCGCCAGAAGGCGGCCGTGATCAGGATCGCGAGCTCCGAGAGCCGGGGCGGCAGGGCGGTCTCGTAGCGGCAGTACCGGCCGAGCGCCTGCGCCCGGTCGGCGAGTTCGGGCCGGCGCAGCCAGATCGAGAGCGGCGCCGGCACGCTGCCGCGCGGGCCGGCGAGGATGGCATCGTGGATCCGGCGCTGGGCCGGGTTCATGCGGTCGGGGTCGAGCGGCTCGAGACGGGGCATCGGTTGGTCCGCCAGGGCTTGGGGTGGAGCGCCGAGCATACAGGCTCAGAACCGGCGGTCGAGGCAGGACGGGCGGCGCTCCGGGCGCCGCCCCCGGAGCGGGGCTCTCCGGGAGGGCAGAGAAAGAATCTGCGAGGTCGCCCGAACGCCGACCGCATGGTCTGCACGGGCCGGCACTTTGGGCTCCCCGGGCCGCGGCCGGGCGGCATGCTCCCGACCGTCGACCTTCCCCGCCTGGAGACCCGCGATGCTCGCCGAACTCGACGCCCGTTCCGATCTTTCCCGCCTCAAGGACCCGCGGCTGTTTCGCGAGCAGGCCTACGTCGGCGGCAAGTGGACCGCGGCCCGGAACGGCCGGGTGGTCCTGGTGACCAACCCGGCCACCGGCGCCCGGCTCGGCGTCGTTCCGGCGCTCGGCGCGCCCGAGACGGAGGGCGCGATCGCCGCCGCCGATGCCGCCTTCCCGGCCTGGCGCCGCCGCCTGCCGCAGGAGCGGGCCGCCGCGCTCCGGCGCTGGCACGACCTGATGATCGAGGCGCGCGCCGACCTCGCCCTCCTGATGACCCTGGAGCAGGGCAAGCCGCTCGCCGACTCCCTCGGCGAGATCGACTACGCCGCGAGCTTCATCGCCTGGTTCGCCGACGAGGCGCTGCGGGTCAACGTCGAAGGCATCACGCCGCACCTGCCGAACCGGCGGATGACCGTCTGCCGCGAGCCGGTCGGCATCGCGGCGCTGGTCACGCCCTGGAACTTCCCCTCCGCCATGATCACCCGCAAGGCCGCCGCGGCACTCGCCGCCGGTTGCCCGGTGGTGATCCGGCCGGCGAGCGAGACGCCGTACTCGGCCCTGGCGCTGGCCGAGCTGGCCGACCGGGCCGGCCTGCCGAGCGGGGTGTTCTCGGTCGTCACCGGGCCGGCCGAGCCGATCGTCGGTGCGCTGCTCGCGAGCGAGAAGGTGCGAGCGGTCAGCTTCACCGGCTCGACCGAGGTCGGGCGACGGCTGCTCGGGGGCGGTGCGCGGACCGTCAAGCGGATGTCGATGGAGCTCGGCGGCCACGCCCCGATGCTGGTCTTCCCGGAGGTCGACCTCGACCACGCGGTCGAGGGGGCGATCCAGGCGAAGTTCCAGACCGGCGGCCAGGACTGCCTCGCCGCCAACCGGATCTACGTCCACGACGCGATCTACGACGCCTTCGTCGAGCGCTATGCGGCACGGGCGCGGGCGCTCCGGGTGGGCAACGGCCTCGAGGCGCGGGTCGAGATCGGCCCGCTGATGCACGACCGCGCGGTCCAGAAGTGCGAGGAGCACGTCAGGGACGCGCTCGCCAGGGGCGGCCGGCTGGTCGCGGGCGGCGGCCGGCACGCGCTCGGCGGCACCTTCTTCGAGCCGACGGTGATCGCGGACGCGAGCGACGACATGCTGATCGCGCACGAGGAGACCTTCGGCCCGGTCGCGCCGATCTTCCGCTTCACGTCCGAGGACGAGGTGGTCGGGCGCGCCAACGCCACGATCTACGGCCTCGCCGCGTACGTGTGGAGCGACGATGCGCATCGGATCGCGCGGGTGACCGGCGCGCTCGAGTACGGCATGGTGGCGGTGAACTGCGTCAAGATGACCGGCGCGCCGGTGCCGTTCGGCGGCATGAAGCAGTCGGGCCTCGGCCGGGAGGGCGGCCGGCACGGGCTCGAGGCCTTCACCGAGCTCAAGTACGTGTGCCTCGCGGTCAAGGACGCCGCGTGATGCGCGCCGCCTTTCAGAAGGAGACCACGATGCTGCGCAACACCCCGGACCTCGAGGCGCTCGACCGCGCCTACGTCCTGCACCCGTCGACCCATCTCGAGCAGCACGCCCACGGGACCAGCCCGTGCCGGATCGTCGAGGGTGGCGAGGGCGCGTTCATCGTGGATCGGGACGGCAAGCGCTTCCTCGACGCGTTCGCCGGCCTGTACTGCGTGAACGTCGGCTATGGCCGTCAGGAGATCGCGGACGCGATCCACCGCCAGGCGAGCGAGCTCGCCTACTACCACGCCTACGCCGGCCACAGCCACGAGCCGGTGATCGAGCTCAGTCGCCGGATCATCGAGCGCGCCCCGAAGGGCATGTCGAAGGTCTACTACGGGCTCTCCGGCTCGGACGCCAACGAGACCCAGATCAAGCTGGTCTGGTACATGAACAACGTGCTCGGCCGGCCGGAGAAGAAGAAGATCATCAGCCGTGACCGTGGCTATCATGGCTCCGGTCTGATGACCGGAAGCCTGACCGGCCTGCCGCTGTTCCACAAGGCGTTCGACCTGCCGTTCCCGCAGGTTCGGCACACGCTCTGTCCGCACCATTGGAAGTTTTCGAGGCCCGGGGAGGGCGAGGTCGACTTCTCCGCGCGGTGCGCGGCCGAGCTGGATGCGCTGATCGAGGCCGAGGGGCCGGAGACGGTCGCGGCGTTCATCGCCGAGCCGGCGATGGGCACGGGCGGGCTGATCCCGGCGCCCGAGGGGTACTGGCCGGCGATCCAGAAGGTGCTGAAGAAGCACGACGTCCTGCTGATCGCGGACGAGGTGGTGACCGCCTTCGGGCGCCTCGGCACCTGGTTCGGCGCGCAATACTACGACATGCAGCCCGACCTGATCACGGTCGCCAAGGGCCTGACCAGCGCGTATCTGCCGCTCTCCGGGGTGATCGTCTCGGAGACGGTGTTCGAGGTGCTGGAGCAGGGAGCGAAGGAGTTCGGCGTGCTCGGCCACGGCTGGACCTACTCGGCGCACCCGACCTGCGTCGCGGCCGGCCTCAAGAACCTCGAGATCATCGAGCGCGAGGACCTGCTGGGCAACGTCCAGGAGGTGGG
The DNA here is from genome assembly GCA_036375275.1 of Geminicoccaceae bacterium. GTDB lineage: Bacteria > Pseudomonadota > Alphaproteobacteria > Geminicoccales > Geminicoccaceae > DASUSF01. The sequence goes on from DASUSF010000060.1 coordinate 10,275, forward strand.
ACCGTACCTGCTCGGCGCGCTCCGCGACGCGCTGGACGACCACCCGATGGTCGGCGAGGTGCGCGGCGTCGGGATGCTCGCGGCGGTCGAGTTCGTCCAGGACAGGGCGGGCAGGCGCTTCTTCGAGCCGCAGGGCAAGGTCGGCGGGGCGGTCGCGGCGGCGTGCGCGAAACGGGGCATGATCGCCCGCGCCATGCCGCATGGCGACATCCTCGGCTTCGCGCCGCCGCTAACGCTGCGCCCTGAGGAGGCGGACCAGATCGCGCGGATCACCCGGGACGCGGTCGACGAGGTCAGCCGCGCGCTCTGATCCGGCCGGCAGCCGCCCTGCGGTCGCTGTGGGGCGCCCCGGGCTGCCAGACGCGCGCTCATCGATGGCGCGGGGTCGGCGCGGGGCGCCAGGCGTGGTGCCCCGGCCGGATCCCGCATTGGCGCCAAGTCCGCTCTCCGGCCGGCGCCTCTCCCCCGATCCGGGGGCTTGCTCCGGACCAGGCTCCGCATGCCCAGGCGCCACCGTCCGGCGGTCCGTGACTCGGCCGTGCCCGCGACCAGGGCCGGCCCCGCAGGCTCAGGGTGGCCCGGGCTCGACCTGACAGGTGGAGCGGTGCACGATCCTTCTTGGCGCGCGGTCTCGCCGGTCCCGCCATTCGACCATCGCAACGTGGGCCGTTACCGGCCGCGCTCTGCCCACCGCTCTCTCGCTGCGGCTGCGTTCAGGCCACCGCCACCCGCTGCTGCCGCGGACCGGCGATGGTGGCCTCCTCGCCGACCAGCGCCGGCTCGGGGTCCTTGAGCACGTAGCCGCGCCCCCACACCGTCTCGATGTAGTGGGCGCCGTCGGTCGCCGAGGCGATCTTCTTCCTGAGCTTGCAGATGAAGACGTCGATGATCTTCAGCTCCGGCTCGTCGATGCCGCCGTAGAGGTGATCGAGAAACATCTCCTTGGTGAGCGTCGTCCCCTTGCGCAGCGAGAGGAGCTCGAGAATGCTGTACTCCTTGCCGGTGACGTGCAGGCGCCGACCCTCGACGTCGACCGAGCGGGTGTCGAGGTTGACGGTCAGCTTGCCGGTCTTGATGACCGATTCCGGATGGCCCTTCGAGCGCCGCACGATCGCGTGGATCCGGGCGATCAGCTCGGTCTTGTGGAAGGGCTTGGTCAGGTAGTCGTCGGCGCCGGTCGTGAGCCCGCGGACCTTGTCGTCGGTCTCCTGCACGCCCGACAGGATCAGCACCGGGGTCTTGACCTTCGCCGCGCGCAGCCGGCGCACCACCTCGAAGCCCTCCATGTCCGGCAGGCGCAGGTCGAGGACGACGATGTCGAAGTCGTAGTGCTTGGCGAGATCGATCGCGTCTTCGCCGGTCTCGGCTGGCTCGCTGATGATCCCCTCGCCCTTCAGCGCGGCGTCAATCAGCTTCGCCGACACCGGATCGTCTTCAACAACCAGCGCTCGCATGATCAGGCTCCTCTGCACCCGCACCCGGGAATTCGCTTCCTGGATGTAACCCTAAGGATCATTTCCTTAAGACGGACTTAATCCAGGTTGTGTTCCGGTCCGCCCCGCCGCGACCAGCCGTCCGGTTCCGCGTCCAGCGGGTCGGCGCGTCGTCTGCAACCGAATACAATCATAGGTTACATAAACCGGCAATAAAAAAGTTACCACGTGTGAAACCTTTTTCCTCTTCCCTGCGCCGGCCACGGGCCTTTGGGGATCTATGCCATGCCGCCGGCCTCGCCGAAGTGGCGCCTCACGCCGCCGAGACCCTTCCTCCTACGGGGGCAGATCGCCCGGTGCCGGGGACTGCTCGTCTCCTGTCGGGGTTTCGAGGGGTTCGCCAGCGTCGGCGAGAGCTGCGCGATCTAGCTGCGCGATCGAGCCTCGCGACCACAACCGTGACGAGTGTACGCCTATGCTCGCGCAGGTTGTGGGGCTGGACGGCGAGGGCGTGCATCTGCTGCCGTTCGATGAGCCGAGCGGAATCGGCCTCGGCGCCCGGATCCGCCTGATGCCGGCCCTGGCGGCCGCCGCCCGCGCCGGACGGACGGGTCCGCCGGCTCGCCGCGCGGGCGACGCTGCCGGCATCTTCGGCGCCCGTCGGCCCGCGCATCGACCTCGGCGTCCGCGCGCTCAACCTGTTCACGCCATGCCGGCAGGGGCAGCGGATCGGCATCTTCGCCGGCGCCGGGTCGGCAGGTCGACCCTGCTCGGCATGCTCGCCGAGCACGCCGAGGCGGGCGCTGGTGCTCGGGCTGATCGGCGAGCGCGGGCGCGAGCTCCGCCTGTTCCTCGACCAGCTCCTCGCCACGGGCCGCCGCGACCGCACCACCGTGGTCGTCGCCACCTCCGACATGCCGCCGATGCTGCGCCCCCGCGCTGCTGACCACGACCATCGCCGAGGCGTTCCGCGACTCCGGGCTCGGCGTTCTCTGCCTCATCGACAGCATCACCCGCTACGCCATGGCCCTCCGCGAGATCCACCTCGCCGCCGGCGAGCCACCATCCAGCAAGGGCTACCCGCCGAGCGTGTTCGCCGAGCTGGCACAGCTCCTCGAGCGGGCGGGGCCGGGCGCCGACGCCGGCTCGATCACGGCGCTGTGCACCCTGCTGGTCGAAGGCGACGACCTGTCCGACCCCGTCGCCGACGCGGCACGGGCGATCCTCGACGGCCACGTGATCCTGGAACGCGACGACGCGGACGCCGGCCGGTTCCCCGCGATCGACGTCCTTCGCTCGCTGTCGCGCACGGCGCCCGAGGTCTACGGGCCCGACGAGCAGGCGATGGTGCTTCGGGCACGGCAGCTTCTGAAGGCCCACGCCGAGATCGCGGACCTGCTGCAGCTCGGCGCCTATCGGCCCGGCGGCGACCCCCTGGCCGACGACGCGATCTGCCTCAAGACGGCGCTGGAGGCGCTGCTCGCGCAGGCGCCGGACGAGCGTGCGCGGCTCCGGGCCACCCTCGGCTGCGGCGGAGCCGGCGGATGAGGCGCAACCGGCTCGACCTGCCACGCCGCCTCGCCCGGCAGGCCCTCGACCGGACCCGGCTCGAGCTCGGGCGGGTCGTGGCCGAGCGCCGCGACCTCGAGCAGGCGCGCGCGGCGCTCTGCGACACCCGGGCGCGGGAGACCTTCGAGGATGCCGCCGAGCTTCATCTCCTCGCCAGCTATCACGAG
>DASUSF010000061.1:0-33169 GCA_036375275.1 Geminicoccaceae bacterium
AGGCAGTGAGCGGCGCCGGCGCCGAACGGCAGCGCCTGGGCGGGGCGGTCCGGATCTGGCGCGAGGACGAGCGGCAGGGCCACGGCGAGCCCCGTGAGCGACGTGCGCATGGGTGTTTCACCCTTCGTTGCAGGCGTTTCCTCCCGCGCCGCCCGGCGGACGACGCGGAACCTCGAGCCTAAGCTCTTGAGCCTGAAAGAAGGGTTGAGGGCGCCCCGGCGGGTGGAGCGGTCAGAGCAGTTTCCGATGAGACAGAACCGCATCGCGCCGCGGCGCTTTTCCGCTCATCGGAAGAAAATCGCTCGATTGCGATGGATCAGAGCGGCTTTACCCGATCGGAACCGCTTGCAGGCGGCTCCGTCAGATCGGGATCCGCTCTAGCGGTAGAAGAGGTGGGAGCCGATCTCGGCCACGAGCTCGCGCTCCTCGTGGTAGGGCGCCTCGACGTCCCGGTGATGGAAGAACAGCGCGGCGCCGGTCGGGTCGGCCGCCTCGCCGCTCAGCGCCCGCCTGGCGACGTCGAGCGCGAGCGCCCAGAGCTCCTGGTCGTCGGCCTGGTCGCTCTTGCCGTCGCACCACCAGGTGAACTGGCAGGGCGCGGTCTCGCCCCCTTCCCTGACCACGGCGCAGACGTCGTCCGGGAAATCCGGGTGGCGGACGCGGTTCATCACCACCGCGGCGACCGCCGCCATGCCCGCCCGGCCGTCGTCCCGGGCCTCGAAATAGACGGTTCGGGCGAGACAGGTCGTCGGATCCTCCTCGGCAGCGGGGGATCGCGTCCACCCGACAGCGACGGCGAGGACGAGCGCCCCGACGGCGAGGCTCCGTGCGCGATGGTTCCTGCTGGTCATGTCGGGTCCGGCGGCCGAGGCGTCCGCAGAAGAACCGTCGGCGCTGCCCGGACGTTCCCGGTGTCGCGGCCGCCGCTCAGGAGGTCTCGCGCAGCAGCGCCTCGATCAGCTGGATCGCCTCCTCGCCGTCCCACTCGGCGTCGCCCAGCACCCGCCCGACCTCCTGGCCGGCGCGATCGAGCACCAGCGTGGTCGGCAGGCCCGGCGCCTTCAGCTCGCGGGCGCTCCCCGCCTTCGGGTCCCGGTAGACCGCGAGGTGCTCGACCCCGACCTCCTCGTAGAACTCCAGGATCTTGTCGAGCGCGTCGCCCCGATCCTGGGACAGCGCCACGACCTCGAAGTCGTCGCCGCCGTACTCCGCCTGGAGCCGGTCGAGGGCCGGCATCTCCCGCCGGCAGGGCGCGCACCAGGTGGCCCAGAGGTTGAGCACCACGACCTTGCCCGCGAAGTCGGCGAGCGTCACCGTCTCGCCGTCCCGGTTCAGGAAGGAGATCTTCGGCGCCGGCTGGCGCTCGGCGGTTACGAAGTTGAAAGCCGCGGCCGGCAGCGCCACTATCAGCCCGAGACCCAGGCCCAGGAGCCAGCTCCGACGTGTCATTGCGCGTTCCCCTTCATCGACCTTCTGTGCGGCGCCCCTCTGGAGGGCGCTCCTCTGCGTGGCGAGCCTGCGCGCGGCGAAGCACGGCGTGAGCGACGACCGGCCAGGGCACCGGCGCGGCGGCCTCGACCTCTGGGGCGGGCACTTCGAGCGCGGCCCGGCGCCGCTGATGGAGCAGATAAATGCCTCCATCGGCTTCGACAAGCGCCTCTACGCCCAGGACATAGCCGGGTCCGTCGCGCACGCCCGGATGCTGCGTGCGGTCGGGCTCCTGGAGGAGGCCGAGTGCGCGGCGATCCTGGCCGGACTGGAGCAGGTCAGGAGCGAGATCGAGTCCGGCCGCTTCGCGTTCCGGACCGACCTCGAGGACATCCACATGAACGTCGAGGCCCGGCTGACCGAGCTGACCGGGGAGCCGGGCCGCCGCCTGCACACCGCGCGCTCGCGCAACGATCAGGTCGCGACCGACCTCCGGCTGTGGGTGCGCGGGACGATCGAGCGGACCGACCGGCTGCTGGCGGGGCTGCAGGCGGCGCTGCTCGACCAGGCGGAGGCGCACGACGACGCGATCATGCCCGGGTTCACCCACCTGCAGGCGGCGCAGCCGGTGATCCTCGGCCATCATCTCCTGGCGTACGTCGAGATGCTCGGCCGCGACCGCGGGCGCTTCCGGGACGCCCGCGCGCGCCTCAACGAGTCGCCGCTCGGCGCCGCCGCGCTGGCCGGCACCAGCTTCCCGATCGACCGGACGATGACCGCCGCCGACCTCGGCTTCGGGCGGCCGATGGCGAACTCGATCGACGCGGTCTCGGACCGGGACTTCGTGCTCGAGTTCCTCGCCGCCGCGGCGATCACCGCGGTCCACCTCTCGCGGTTCGCGGAGGAGCTGGTGCTGTGGTCGACGCCGCAGTTCGCCTTCGTGCGGATCGGCGAGGAGTTCACGAGCGGCAGCTCGATCATGCCGCAGAAGCGGAACCCGGACGCGGCCGAGCTGGTCCGGGGCAAGGCGGGGCGGATCGTCGGCGCGCTGAGCGCGGTCCTGATCGTGCTCAAGGGCCTGCCGCTCGCCTACAGCAAGGACCTGCAGGAGGACAAGGAGCCGCTGTTCGACGCCGCGGACAACCTCGCGCTCTGCCTCGAGGCGATGGCCGCGATGATGACGTCGGTCCGGTTCGACCGGGAGCGGCTGCGCGCGGCGGCCGGCGTCGGCCACGTCACCGCGACCGATCTCGCCGACTGGCTGGTCCGCACCCTCCGGCTGCCGTTCCGCGAGGCCCATGGCATCGCCGCGCGGGCCGTGGCCCTCGCCGAGGCACGGGGCTCCGAGCTCGCCGGGCTCGACCTCGGCGAGCTCCGCGCGATCGAGCCGCGGATCACGGCCGACGTCTTCGAGGTCCTGAGCGTCGAGCGTTCCGTGGCCTCGAGGACGAGCCAGGGCGGCACCGCCCCGGAACGGGTCCGTGAAGCCATCGCTGCCGCGCGCGCGCGGTTCCTTCGATGACCCGCCTCGCCGCCGCGCTCGCGCTCCTGACCGCGCTCGGCGGCTGCTCGTTCGCCGGCAAGGTGCATCTCGGCGACGTCTTCCTCGGCTTCCGGAGCGGCGGCTTCGCGACCGTGCTCGGAGCAGGGCATCATGCCGGCATCGCGATCCGCTAGCGCCGGAGAGCGCCCGGGGGTCGCCGGCCGGCGACGGCTGCTCGCGCTGCTGCTGGCCGCTGCGCTCGCCGGGTGCGGCAAGAAGGGGCGGCTCGAGCTGCCCGACGAGAAGGAGGACGACGCGCCATGAGCCGCCGCGCCTTCGCCTTCCGGGACGGCCGGCTGCATGCCGATCAGGTGCCGCTCGAGACGATCGTGGCCGGCACCGGCACGCCCTGCTGGGTGTACGCGGCGCGGACCATGCGCGAGCGTCTGGGCGAGTTCCGAAGCGCGTTCGAGGGCACGCCGAACCTGGTCTGCTACGCCCTCAAGGCGAACGGCAACCTCGCCGTCGTCCGGACCCTCGCGGCCGAGGGCGCCGGGGCCGACATCGTCTCCGGCGGCGAGCTGGAGCGGGCGCTGGCGGCCGGCGTCCCGCCGTCCAGGATCGTGTTCTCGGGGATCGGCAAGAGCGCGGCGGAGATGGCCGCGGCCCTCGACGCCGGCATCGGCCAGTTCAACGTCGAATCGGTGCCGGAGCTCCTGGCCCTCGGCGAGGTCGCCGCGTCCCGGCGCCGGCGCGCACCCGTCGCGCTCCGGATCAACCCGGACGTCGGCGCCGACACCCACCACAAGATCAGCACCGGCCGGCGGCACGACAAGTTCGGCATCGCCTTCGAGCGGGCACACGAGGCGTTCGCCCTGGCGGCGCGGCTCGCCGGCATCGAGGTGGTCGGGCTGCACCTGCACATCGGCTCGCAGATCCTGGACCTCGCGCCGTTCGAGGATGCCTACGCCCGCGGTGTCGACCTGATCCGCAGGCTCCGCGCCGCCGGCATCGCCATCCGCCGGCTCGACCTCGGCGGCGGCTTCGGCGTCCCGTACCGGGGCGAGGCGGCGCTGGATCTGGACCGCTATGCCGCGCTCGTCCGCCGGCTGACCCGGGGGCTCGGACTGGAGCTGGTCTTCGAGCCCGGCCGGTTCCTGGTCGCCGAAGCGGGTGTGCTGGTCGCGCGCGTGCTCTATGTGAAGGAGGGTGCGAGCCGGCGGTGCGTGGTGCTCGACGCGGGCATGAACAATCTCATCCGGCCGGCGCTGTACGACGCCTGGCACGAGATCCTCCCGCTGCGCGAGCCGGAGGAGCCGGGGACCACGGAGCCGGTCGACGTGGTGGGACCGATCTGCGAGAGCGGCGACATGTTCGCGCGCGCGCGCGACCTGCCGCCGCTCCGGGCGGGCGACTTGGTCGCGTTCATGGAGGCCGGAGCGTACGGTGCGGTGATGGCATCCGACTACAATGCCCGGCCGTGGGCCGCCGAGGTCCTGGTGGACGGCAGGCGCCACGCGGTGGTCCGGCCGAGGGTCGAGCCGCGCGCCCGCTTCGCGGACGAGGCCATACCCGAGTGGTTGCTGCCGGCGCGGCTGGATGGTGCTGCCGATTAGGAGAACCGGGATGAGCGAACGCGACTGGAGCTCGAGCGCCCATTTCCGCCGCCGCATCGTGCTCGCCCGGGTGGCGGCGGCGATCGAGCGGATCTGGCCGGCGGCCTGGCCGGCGGCGGTGGTGATCGCGGCGTTCCTCATCCTGAGCCTGCTCGACGTCTGGCAACGGCTGCCCGGCTGGCTGCACGGGCTCGGGCTGGTGGTGCTGCTCGCCGCCCTCGTCGCCGCGCTGTTCCGCGGCCGCCCGGCGCTCGGGGTGCCGGATCGGGACGCCGGGCTGCGCCGGCTCGAGCGGGTCAACCTGCTCGCGCACCAGCCGCTGCGCTCGCTCGACGACCGCCTCGCCGCGGGCGCGGTCGACCCGGCCAGCCGCCTGCTCTGGCGCCGGCACCGGGAGCGGCTCCTGGGCTCGCTCCAGCGCATCCGGGTCGGAGCGCCGCGCTCCGACATGCCGCGGCTCGATCCGTGGGCGCTGCGCGCGGCCGTCCTCCTCCTTCTGGTGATCGCGGTGGTGCAGGCCGGCGCGCTCGCGCCGGAGCGACTGGCCGCGGCGTTCGATCTCGACCGGCCGGGCACGTCGTCGCTGGCCGCGACCGAGCTCACGGTCTGGATCACGCCGCCGACCTACACCGGCGCGGCGCCGGTCCGGCTCGACGCCGGCGCGACGATCTCGGACCCGGCGGGAGAGAAGGCTCCGGAGCCGATCGCGATCGCCGAGGGCAGCGAGATCCTGGCGCAGATCCATCATGGCGGCGAGACCGGCGACGACCTGCTGCTGCGGCTCGACGAGGTCTCGGCCGCGTTCGCCGCGACCGGCGACGGCAGCGCCGAAGCGACCCTCGAGCTCGACCGGTCGGGCGAGCTCAGGATCGAGCGCGGCGAGGAAGCGCTCGCGGCCTGGCCGCTCGAGGCGATCCCGGACCTGGTGCCCGAGATCGCGTTCGACGGCGATCCCGAGGCCACCCACCGGAGCGTGCTCCGGATCGGCTACCGGGCGAGCGACGACTACGGCGTCGGCGCGATCACGCTCCTGATGACGCGGCCGGGCGGCGCGCCCGAGCAGGCGGAGCGGATCGAGCTCGGGCAGCCCCGGCGGGGCGAGAGCGTGGTCGAGGACCGCGCCTATCTCGACCTCACGCCGCATCGCTGGGCCGGCCTGCCGGTGGTTCTCCGGCTCGAGGCGCTGGACGGGCTGGAGCAGCAGGGGCTGAGCGAGCCGAAGGAGCTGGTCCTGCCGGAACGGGTGTTCGAGCATCCGGTGGCGCGCGAGATCATCGCGCAGCGGCGGGCCCTCGCCGACCGCCCGGACGAGCGGGCGCGGATCGCGGCGGCGCTCAACCGGCTGAGCCAGACGCCGCGGCTGCTGCGCGAGGACCCCGCGGTGTTCATGGCGATGCGGAGCGCGGCGCAGCGTCTGCTGGTGGACCCGAACAAGGAGCGCTCGCTCGAGGAGGTGCTCGATCTGCTCTGGGACACGGCGCTGCATCTCGAGGACGGCAGCCTCTCGCTCGCCGAGCGGCAGCTGCGCGAGCTGCAGCAGGCGCTCCAGGACGCGCTCGAGAACGGGGCGAGCGACGAGGAGCTCGAGCGCCTGATGGACCAGCTGCAGCAGGCGATGCAGGAGTACCTCGAGGCGCTCGCCCGCCAGGCCCAGCAGCAGGCGGGCCAGGAGCCGATGCAGCCGATGGATCCGAACGCGCAGCAGCTCCGGGCGCAGGACCTCCAGGAGATGCTGGACCAGGCGCGCGAGATGATCCGGACCGGCGCGCGCGATGCCGCGCAGCAGATGCTCGCCCAGCTCCAGGAGATGCTGGAGAACCTGCAGATGGCGCAGCAGGGCCAGATGGGACCGGCGCAGCAGATGCTGAACCAGCTGCAGGAGATGATCCAGCGGCAGCAGGGCCTGCTCGATCAGACCTTCGGCCTGTCCCGGCAGCAGCAGCAGGGTCAACAGGGTCAACAGGGTCAGCAGGGTCAACAGGGCCAGCAAGGTCAGCAAGGCATGCAGGGTCAGCAGGGCATGCAGGGGCAGTCCGGCCAGCCGGGCCGGGGACAGCCGGGCGGGGGACAGCCGTCCAGCGCGGGGCAGCTTGCGCTCGGCCAGGAGGCGCTGCGGCGGGCGCTCGGCGACCTCATGGGATCGCTCGGCGAGGCCGGGGTGCCGATCCCGCGCGCCCTGGGCGAGGCGGAGCTGTCGATGCGCTCGGCGCGGGACGCGCTCGGCGCCGAGCAACCCGGCCAGGCGCTCGACCCGGAGGCCCAGGCGCTCGACCAGCTGCGCCAGGGTGGGCAGGCCATGCTCCAGGAGATGCAGCGCATGGCCGGCCAGGGGCCCGGCCAGGGCCAGCCGACGGGGCAGCCGTTCGGGCAGAACCCGGACGGGCGGGACCCGCTCGGCCGCTCGATGTTCAATCAGGGCGGCGCGGACCTGTATGGCGAGCGGGTGCCGACCGAGCTCGACCTCGGCCGGGCGCGCGCGATCATGGAGGAGCTGTACCGGCGCGCCGGCGAGCGCGGCCGGCCGAGCGAGGAGCTCGACTACCTCCGCCGGCTGCTCGAGCGCTTCTGACCCCGCCGGGCGCGACGTCCGGGGATGGTCGGGCTGACGACGGACCGGCGCTCGCCCAACCACGACCCCCGGCCGGACGCCTGCCCGGTCGACATGCTGATCCTGCACTACACCGGCATGGCCGACGCCAGCTCCGCCCTCGACCGGCTCGCGGACCCCGCTGCCCGGGTCAGCGCCCACTACCTGATCGACGAGGACGGCACGGTCGTCCCGCTGGTCCCGGAGGAGCGCCGCGCGTGGCATGCCGGGTTCAGCGGCTGGCGCGGGCACGAGCGGCTGAACGACCGCTCGGTCGGGATCGAGCTGGTCAACCCCGGCCACGCCTTCGGCTATCGGCCATTCACGGAGGCGCAGTACCAGGCGCTGATCCCGCTGGCGCAGGCGATCCTCGGGCGGTGGCCGATTCCGGCCCGGAACGTCGTGGCGCACAGCGACGTCGCGCCGGACCGGAAGGAGGATCCGGGCGAGCTGTTCGACTGGCCGCGCCTCGCCCGTGCCGGGATCGGGCTCTGGCCGGGCGCGGGGCCGGGCGCGCCGCGGACTCCGGGCAAGCTCCAGGCGCAGCTCGCGGAGGTCGGCTATCCGGTGCCCCGGCACGACCGGTTCGACCGGGCCACCCGGCAGGTCCTCGCCGCCTTCCAGCGCCACTGGTCGCCGGCGCGGGTCGACGGCGTGCCCGACCGGACCACCCTCGCCCGGCTCGACGGTCTGCTCGCGCTGCTCTGAGCTTGCGCGAGGGCCCCCCGCGCACCACAACAGGAGTGGGTCAGGCGGCCGGGCGGCCGCTCCGGCTCCGGCCGGGGAGGAAAGTCCGGGCTCCACGGAAACACGGTGCCGGTTAACCACCGGCGGGGGCGACCCCAGGGAAAGTGCCACAGAGAGCAGTCCGCCCGCCGGGACCTCGAGAGGTCTGCGGGTCAGGGTGAAAGGGTGCGGCAAGAGCGCACCGCGCGCCCGGCGACGGGCGCGGCACGGCAAACCCCACCGGGAGCAAGACCAAGTAGGGACGACGCGTTCCGCGCGAGCGGGGCAGGCCGGTTTCCGGGCCAGTCGTCCGGGTCGGTCGCGTGAGGCACCCGGCGACGGGTGTCCCAGAGGAATGGTCGCCGCCCGCGCGAGCGGGCACAGAACCCGGCTTACAGGCCGCCTGATCCATATCCCACGACAGCGGCGCGCTCGGAACGGATCGCCCGCCGACCGCCCGACCCGTGGCCGTCACAAGAACGAAAGAGGAACGAACTTCGCGGCTGTTAAGCCAAAATTAAGCATGGAGGGCGCCTCTTAGCGGCGACGTCGGGTGATCTGGAGGGCGGTGCTCCGCCGGTACGGTAAGCTTTGATGATTCAAGACGTTAATCCCGAGTCTTGGACAAACCTCTTGACTGAGGGCGAGCCGAACCCTAGGGTTGAGCGCCTTGAACTCGCCCGCTTTCAGGATCAGCACCAAGACGGCGCGGCTGCCGGTCAAGTCGACATGGTCGAGCAATTTGCTGATCATTGTGAGCGCGGCGTCCGGGCGGGCCGGGGCCGGGCGGCGGGACGTTGCCGGAAGCGGGCCGCGACGGAGCCCCGGGGCGGCTGGGGCGGACGGGTGATCTCGCGGGTGGCAGGAGCAGAGGACGCGGTCGAGGGGACCGGCCACGTGCCGGTCATGATCGGGGAGATGCTGGAGGCGATGGCGGTGCGTCCGGGAGCGACCTACGTCGACGGGACCTATGGCGCAGGCCACTACACCGCCGCTCTGCTCGGCGAAGGAGCCGGCACCGTGATCGCGATCGATCGCGATCCGGCCGCCATCCGGGAAGCGGAGCGGCGCGCCGCGGGCGAGCCGCGGCTCCGGCCGGTCGAGGGCCGCTTCGGCGACCTCGAGGGCGCCCTCGAAGGGCTCGGAATGCGGCACGTGGACGGCATCGTCTTCGACCTCGGCGTGTCGTCGATGCAGCTTGACCAGGCCGCGCGCGGCTTTTCCATGATCGCCGACGGTCCGCTCGACATGCGGATGGGCGCCGCGGGATCGACGGCGGCCGACCTGCTGAACCAGATGGCCGAGGGCGAGCTCGCGGAGCTCATCTGGCGCTACGGCGAGGAGCCGGCGGCTCGCCGGATCGCCCGCGCCGTGGTCGAGGACCGGCGGGTCCGGCCCTGGACCCGCACCGGGGAGCTCGCCAGCCTGGTCGCCAGGATCGCCGGCCGGCGCTCGCGCCCGGGGCATCACCCCGCGACGCGCACCTTCCAGGCGCTCAGGATCGCCGTGAACGACGAGCTGGGCGAGCTCGAGCGCGGGCTCCTGGCCGCCGAACGCGCGCTCTCGCCCGGCGGTCGCCTCGTGGTGGTCGCGTTCCACTCGCTGGAAGACCGGATCGTCAAGCGCTTCCTGGTCGAGCGGAGCGGGCGGCCTGGCGGCTCCAGGCACCGGCCCGGGACGCGCCCGGAGCCGCCCACCTTCAGGCCGCTCGGTCGGCGGCCGGTCCGTCCGGGAGCAGCCGAGACGGCCCGCAACCCGCGGGCCCGCTCGGCCCGGCTGCGGGCGGCCGAGCGTCTCGCCGGCAGCGGCGGCGCGGCATGACCCGGATCTCGTTCTTCGGCTTCGCCCTCCTGCTCCTCGCTGCGACCGGCCTGTACCTCCTCAAGGACCGGGTGCAGGAGCTCGAACGGGAGCTGCGCGCGACCCGGGTGGCGATTCAGACCGAGCACGGCCGGCTCGACCGGCTGCGCGCCGAATGGGCGATGCTGAACCAGCCGGGGCGGCTTGCGCGGCTGGCCGAGGCCCATCTCGATCTGCAGCCGGCGGAGCCGACCCAGGTCGTCGAGATCGCTGACCTGCCCTATCGTGACGAGCTCCTGTTGAGCGGACGGGCCTGGCTCGCGCGCCTGCCGTCCGGCGCCGACGTCCCGCTCCGGCTGAAGCCGCCGCGCACGGCCGGCGTCCTGCTGCCGACGTCCGGCGGGCCAGGCGGCGTGCGGCCATGAGTCCGCGGACGTCGATGAACGGCCAGGCGGGCGACGGTCGCCTCCGCTTCCTGAAGGCGTTCTTCGCGCTGGCGCTCCTCGGTCTGGCCGGACGGCTGGTCGATCTCGCGCTCGAGCCGGACGCGGTGTCCCGCGTCGCGGCGGCACCGGTCGCGGAGCCATGGACCGCCGGCGGCCGGATCGAGGTGGTCGACCGGAACGGCGTCCTGCTCGCGACCGACTATCCGAAGGTGTCCGTGTTCGCGGATCCGGCCGAGATCCTCGACCCGACGCGGGCCGCGCGGCGGCTCGGCGAGGTGCTGGCGGACGTGGACCCGGGGACGCTCGCCGCGGCGCTTCGCCGTTCGACCCGGTTCGTCTGGGTCAAGCGGCACATCAGCGAGGACGAGCAGCGGGCGGTGATGCGGCTCGGGCTGCCCGGCATCAAGCTCCGCACCGAACGCCACCGGATCTATCCTCAGGGCCGCCTGGTCTCGCACGCGCTGGGGTTCGTCGGGATCGAGAACCAGGGGCTCGCGGGCCTGGAGCGAAGCCTCGAGGATCGGATGCGGGGCTCGGGCGCCGGCGCCGCGCCGCTCCGCCTGACCATCGACGTGCGCGTCCAGGAGATCGTGCGCAGCGTCCTTGCGCAGGCCCGGTCGCGGTTCCAGGCGAAGGGGGCGAGCGGCCTCGTGCTCGAGATCGGCTCCGGCCAGGTCATCGGCATGGTCAGCCTGCCGGATTTCGATCCGCACCGGGTCGATCGGGCAGCGGCCGACGCCCGCTTCAACCGGAACACGCAGGGCACCTACGAGCTCGGCTCAGTGTTCAAGCTGTTCACCGTCGCCATGGCCCTCGACGCCGGGATCGTCGACATCTCGGGCGGGCTCGACGCGAGCCAGCCGTTCGAGTTCGGCCGGCACCGGATCCGCGACTTCCACGCCAAGCGCCGCTGGCTCAGCGTGCCCGAGATCATCGCCTTCTCGTCCAACATCGGCGCTGCCAGGATGGCGGATGCGCTCGGCGCCGAGGCGCAGCGGGCGTACTTCCAGGACCTGGCGCTGCTGGACCGGCACGGGATCCGCCTGCCCGAGGTCGGGCGGCCGCAGATCCCGGTGCCGTGGCGGCCGATCAACACCATCACCGCGTCCTACGGCCACGGCCTCGCGGTATCGCCGCTCCAGGTCGCCGATGCGCTCGCGGCCCTCCTGTGCTCCGCGCCGGCGCGGCCGGCGCATCTGCTGCTCGACGCGCCGCCTGCCGCCCGCGAGGCGGCCGTGGTCCGGCCCGAGGTCAGCATGATGCTGCGCTGGCTGATGTGGCTCGTGGTGAGCGAAGGCACCGGCAAGCTCGCGCACGTGGACGGCTACCTGGTCGGCGGCAAGACCGGCAGCGCGGATCAGGCGGGGCCGAGCGGCTACCGTGACGGCCGGCTGCTGTCGTCGTTCATCGGCGCGTTCCCGATCGACCGTCCGCGCTACGTCGTCCTCGTGACCCTCGACCGGCCGCAGGGCGACGCCGCCACGCACCAGCAGGCCCACGGCGGCTGGACCGCGGCACCGGCCGTCGGGCGGATCATCGCCCGGATCGGACCACTGCTCGGGATCGAGCCGCGGGCGGACCAGGCCGAGCCCTGGTTTCGGGCGCGCCTGGTCGAAGACCGCGCGTACAGCCCGCGCCTCGGGCGCGACGAGCCGAGCTTCAAGATCGCCAAGGGGGCCACCTGGGACGCCATCTGGCCGGGAGAGGATCGATGCGGCTGTCCGCCCTGCTGAGCCCCGGGACGACGGTGCTCGGCGCGGATCCGGCGGCCGTGGGGATCCGGAGCCTCGCCAGCGATTCGCGCCGGGTCGAACGCGGCGCCCTGTTCGCGGCGCTGCCCGGCACCGCCCGCGACGGCCGGACGTTCGTCGGCGATGCGCTCGAGCGCGGCGCGGCCGCGGTGCTGGCGGCGTCCCCCCTTGCCGAGGTCGAGGGGCGGGCGGCCATGGTGGTCGACCCCGACCCGCGCCGCGGGCTGGCACGGATCGCGGCCGCCTTCTTCGGCCGCCAGCCGGGCGTGGTCGCGGCCGTGACCGGCACCAACGGCAAGACGACGGTGGCTCATCTGGTGGCGCAGATCTGGCGCGGCCTGGACATGCCTGCGGCGAGCCTCGGCACCCTCGGGCTGGACACCGGCCACGAGCGCGAGCCGGGCGGGCTGACCACGCCGGACCCGATCGACCTGCACCGCCGGCTCCGGGATCTGGCGCTCGCCGGCATCGAGCACCTCGCGATCGAAGCGTCGAGCCATGGCCTCGACCAGCGTCGCCTGGACGGTGTCGCGGTGGCGGCCGCCGCGTTCACCAACCTGTCCCGCGATCACCTCGACTACCACGGCACCGAGGCCGCTTACTTCAGGGCCAAGTGCCGGCTGTTCGAGGCGCTGCTGATCGATGGCGGCGTCGCCGTCCTGCCGGCGGATCAAGCGCAGTTCGAGCCGCTCCGGCAGATCTGCCGCGAGCGCGGCCTCGAGGTGATCGCCTATGGCCGGAGCGCGGGTCGGATCCGGCTGGCGCGCGGGCGCGCGGACGCGGATGGCCAGGACCTGGAGCTCGTGGTCGACGGCGCTCTCCATCCGGTGCGGCTCGGCCTGTCCGGCGGCTTCCAGGCCGACAACCTGATGGCCGCGCTCGGGCTCGCCATGGCCACGGGGATCGAGGCGGAGGCGGCGCTCGCCCGCGTCGGCCATCTGGAGGCGCCGCCGGGCCGGATGCAGCGGGTGGGCCGGACCAGCGCGGGCGCCTCGATCGTGGTCGACTACGCCCATACGCCGGATGCGCTCGAGCGCGCCCTCAAGGCGCTGCGCGACACGACCTCCGGGCGTCTGGTCGTGGTGTTCGGCTGCGGCGGCGACCGTGATCCGGGCAAGCGCCGGCTGATGGGCGCCGTGGCCGCTGCAGAGGCCGACCGGGTGATCGTGACCGACGACAATCCGAGGAGCGAGGACCCGGCGCGGATCCGCCACGCGGTGCTCGAGGGGGTCCCGAGCGGCGAGGAGATCGCCGACCGCCGGGCCGCGATCCGTGCCGGACTCGCCGGCCTCCGGTCGAACGACACCCTGCTGATCGCCGGCAAGGGGCACGAGACCGGACAGATCGTCGGGGGCGCCACGCTGCCGTTCGACGATGCCGCCGAGGCCCGAGCGGCCATCCAGGATCTGGCGGCGGCGCCGTGAGCGAGGCTCCGCTCTGGACCTCGGAGGAGATCGCCGCCGCGACCCGCGGCCGGGCGAGCGGATCCTGGTCGGTCGCCGGCGTCTCGATCGATTCCCGCACCGTCGTGCCAGGCGAGCTGTTCGTGGCGCTGGCCGGGCCCCGCCACGACGGCCACGACTTCGTCTTCGCAGCCCTGCAGCGCGGCGCCGCGGCGCTGGTGCACCGGCGTCCGGAGGGGCTTCCCCCGAGGGCACCCCTGGTCGAGGTCGCCGACACGCTCGACGCCCTCCAGCGGCTCGGAGCCGCCGGCCGCAATCGGGCCGGCGGCCGGGTCCTCGCCGTAACCGGCAGCGTCGGCAAGACCGGCACCAAGGAAGCGCTGAGACACGTGCTGGGCGCGCAGGCGAGCGTGCACGCCTCGGCCGCGAGCCACAACAACCACTGGGGCGTGCCGCTCAGCCTCGCCCGCATGCCGCCCGAAGTCCGCTATGGCGTTTTCGAGCTCGGCATGAACGCGGCCGGCGAGATCGGCGCGCTCACCCGGCTGGTCCGCCCGGAGGTCGCCCTGATCACCGCGGTCGAGGCGGCACATCTCGGCCACTTCGCCTCGATCGAGGCGATCGCGGACGCCAAAGGCGAGATCTTCGCGGGGCTGGAGCCCCGAGGAGCGGCGATCCTGAATGCGGACTCGCCTCATCTCGAGCGCCTCTCGGCGCACGCCCGCGCGGCGGGATGCGCCCGGATCATCACCTTCGGCCGAGCGGACCGGGCCGATGCGCGGGTGGAGCGGGTCGAGGGCGATCTGGAGGGCAGTCAGGTCACCATGAGCCTCGGCGGTCGCCGCCTCGTCTACCGGATCGGCGCCCCCGGCCGGCACTGGGTGCAGAACAGCCTCGCCGTGCTGGCCGCGGTGGACGCGCTCGGCGCCGATCCGGGGCGGGCCGCCGCCGCGCTGGCGACCTTCCACGCTCCCGGCGGCCGCGGCCAGCAGCGGATCCTGCCGTGGCAGGGCGGCCACATCACGCTGATCGACGACAGCTACAACGCCAACCCGGCGTCGATGCGCGCGGCCTTCGACGTGCTCGGCCGGGCCCGGGGCAGGAAGATCGCCGTGCTCGGCGACATGCTCGAGCTCGGCGCCGCCGGCCCGAGCCTCCACGCCGAGCTCGCCCGACCGCTCGCCGCCGCCGGAGCGGACCTCGTGTTCACCGCGGGAAGCCTCATGACCCTTTTGCACGAGCGCCTGCCCGAGGACCGGCGGGGCGGGCATGCCGCCGATTCGGGCGCGCTCTGGTGCGCGCTCGCGCCCGCGCTCCGCCCCGGCGACACGGTCCTGGTCAAGGGCTCGCTCGGCAGCCGCATGGGCGTGGTCGTACAGTCGGCTTTGTCCGCCGCCGACGGCGCGCGCGTGGGCCAGGATTGAGCCAGATGCTGTTCAACCTGCTGTCGCCGTTCGCCGAGCAGTTCACGCCGTTCAACCTGTTTCGCTACATCACCTTCCGGACCGGCGGCGCGATCCTGACCGCGCTGGTCATCAGCTTCGTGGTCGGTCCGCCGCTGATCCGGTGGCTGCGATCGCGCCAGCGCGGCGGCCAGCCGATCCGCGAGGACGGACCCCAGAGCCACCTCGTCCGCAAGCAGGGCACGCCGACCATGGGCGGCACCCTGATCCTGCTGGCGCTCAGCCTCGCCACCCTGCTCTGGGCGGATCTCGGCAACGGCTACGTCTGGGTGGTCCTCTTGATCACCCTCGGCTTCGGCGGCATCGGCTTCGCCGACGACTACCTGAAGCTCATGCGCCGCACGAGCGGCGGCCTGCCGGCGCGCGCCAAGCTGATCGGGCAGTTCGCCGTGGCCTTCGTCGCAGCCGGCTGGGTGGCCCAGATCACCAACGAGCCCCTCGCCACCAGCCTCGCGCTCCCGTTCTTCAAGGATGTCCTGATCCCGCTCGGGCTGTTCTTCTTCCCGTTCGCCGCCCTGGTCATGGTCGGCTCCTCCAACGCGGTCAACCTGACCGACGGGCTGGACGGGCTCGCGATCGTCCCGGCAATGATCGTCGCCGCCTGCTTCGCCCTGATCGCCTATCTGACCGGCAACGCGATCTTCGCCAACTATCTCGGGATCCCGTTCGTGTCCGGCGCCGGCGAGCTCGCGGTGTTCTGCGGCGCGATGGTCGGCGCGTCGCTCGGCTTCCTCTGGTTCAACGCCCCTCCCGCCATGGTCTTCATGGGCGATACCGGGTCGCTCGCCTGCGGCGGCGCGCTCGGCGCGATCGCGGTGATCACCAAGCACGAGCTGGTGCTGGTGGTGATCGGCGGGCTCTTCGTGGTCGAGACGATCTCGGTCGTGGTGCAGGTGGTCTCGTTCAAGCTGACCGGACGCCGGGTGTTCCGGATGGCCCCGCTCCACCACCATTTCGAGCAGAAGGGATGGGAGGAGCCGACCATCGTGATCCGGTTCTGGATCATCGCCATGATCCTGGCCCTGGTCGGCCTCGCCACCCTGAAGCTGCGCTGAGGCCGCGATGATCGCCGCCCGGAGCATGCGTGAGCGGACCGCCGCGGTCCTCGGCCTCGGCGCCTCCGGACGCTCGACCTGCCGCAGCCTCGCCGCCGGCGGCGCCAACGTGTGGGCGTGGGACGACTCGACGGCGCAGCGCGAGGCCGCGGCGGCCGAAGGCATCCCGATCGTCTGCCTCGAGCTCTGCAACTGGGACCGCTGCGACCGCCTGCTGCTCAGCCCGGGGATCCCGCTCCGCCTCCCGAAGCCGCACCGGCTGGTGCGCCAGGCGCGGGCGGCTCGCGTGCCGGTGGTGGGCGACGTGGAACTGCTGGTCGAGAACCAGCCCGGCCGCACCATCGTCGGGATCACCGGCACCAACGGCAAATCGACCACCACGGCGCTGGTCGGCGACCTCCTGCGCGGCGCCGGCCTGGGCACGCAGGTCGGAGGCAATATTGGCTTGCCGGTACTAGATCTATTGCCTAAACCAGAGGGTGACATCTACGTATTGGAGTTGTCGTCCTTCCAGCTCGACCTCACCGACCACCTGGCCTGCCACGTCGCCGTGATCTTGAACATCAGCTCCGACCATCTCGACCGCCATGGCGGCATGGCCGGCTACGTCCGCGCCAAGCGCCGGATTCTGCGCAACCAGCAGGCGAGGGATCACGCGATCATCGGGGTCGACGACGAGCACGGCCGGGCTCTGCTCGGCGAGCTGCGCCGCGAGGACCGGCGCCGCGTCGTCCCGATCTCGGGGCGGGAACCGGTCGACGGCGGAGTGTTCACCGTCGACGGCCGCCTGTTCGATGCCACCGAAGGCCGCGCCCGGGACATCGCCGACCTGTCGGCGGTCGACGCGCTGCGCGGCGAGCACAACGGGCAGAACGCTGCCGCGGCCTTCGCCGTGGCCCGCGCGCTGGGTGCGGAGGTCGAGGCCGCGCGGCGCGGGCTCGCCCGCTTCGCCGGCCTCGCGCACCGGATGGAGGTGGTCGGCGAGATCGACGGCATCCGCTTCGTCAACGACAGCAAGGCGACCAACGCCGAAGCGGCCTCGCGCGCGCTCGCCAGCTACCGCAACATCTACTGGATCGCGGGCGGCCGGGCCAAGCCGGGCGGCATCGACGGGCTCGGTGCGGCGCTCGACCGGGTCCGCCACGCCTTCCTGATCGGCGAGGCGGCGGAAAGCTTCGCGGCGAGCCTGCACGGCCGGGTGCCGGCCACGATCTCGGGCGATCTCGCGACTGCCCTCCGTCAGGCGACGGCAGCGGCGCGGACCGACCGGAGCGGGGAGGCCCGCGTCGTCCTGTTGACGCCGGCCTGCGCCTCGTACGACCAGTTCCGGAACTTCGAAGCCCGGGGCGAGTCGTTCCGGGAGCTGGTCGGCCAGATGCTCGACGCCGAGGCCGCACGATGATCCCGCTCGACCGGACCGAGCGCCACCTCCTCGCCCGCTGGTGGTGGACCGTCGACCGGCCGCTTTTGGCGGGCCTCGGCATGCTCGCGCTCGCCGGCGTGATCTTCGTGTTCGCCGCGAGCCCGCCGGTCGCGCATCGGCTCGATCTGCCCTCGCTGCATTTCGTCACCCGGCACGCGATCTACCTCGTCCCCGCGGCGACCCTGCTGCTCGGCGCCTCGCTGCTCGGGCCGACCGGCGTCCGGCGCCTGGCGACGGCGCTCCTCGTCGCCGGTCTGCTGCTGCTGGTGCTGACCCTCCTGACCGGACCGGAGATCAAGGGCGCGCGGAGATGGGTCTCGCTCGGCGGGGTGGTGGTGCAGCCGAGCGAGCTGATCAAGCCGGCCCTGGCCGTGGTGATCGGCGCGATGCTCGCCCGCGCCCCCGGGACCGAGCAGCTTCGGCCGGTGCTCCTGCTGGCCCTCGTGGTCGTCGCGCTGCTGCTCGCCCAGCCCGACGTCGGCATGTCGCTCACGGTCGCCGCCATGGTCGCGGCGCAGCTGTTCGTCGCCGGACTGCCGTGGCTCCTGGTCGGCCTCGCCACGACGTGCGGGATCCTCCTGCTCTGGTCCGCCTACGTGTGGTTCCCGCACGTCGCCGAGCGGATCGACCGGTTCATCGATCCCTCCTCGGGGGACCACTACCAGGTGGCGACCGCCCTGAAGGCGGTGCAGGGCGCCGCCTGGTTCGGCAGCGGTCCGGGCGAGGGGGAGGTCAAGTACCGCCTTCCGGACGCCCACAGCGACTTCGTCTTCGCCGTGATCGCCGAGGAGTTCGGCCTGGTCGCCTGCCTGGCCCTGATCGGGCTGTTCGCCTTCATCCTGATCCGTGGGCTGGAGCGGGCGCGCCTGCGCAACGACCGCTTCGTCCTGCTCGCCTCGGTCGGCCTGCTCACCCACTTCGGCCTCCAGGCGATCGTCAATCTCGGCGTCAACCTCGGGGTCCTGCCGGCGACCGGGATGACCCTGCCGTTCGTCAGCTACGGCGGCTCGTCGCTGTGCGCCACCGCGCTCGCCATGGGCATGCTGCTCGCCCTGAGCAGGCGCCGGCCGGGCGGTGAGGTCGAGCCGTGAGCGCAAGGGTCGTCCTCGCCGCAGGCGGCACCGGCGGGCACATGTTCCCGGCGGTCGCCGTCGAATCGGAGCTGCGCCGGCGCGGGCTCCGACCGCTGATCGTCTGCGATCGCCGCGGCGCCCGGTTCCTCGACCCGGCCGCCGGCCATCGGACGGTGTCCGCGGCGAGCCCGTCGGGCGGGCTGAGGCGCCGGATCGGCGGCGGCCTCCGCCTACTGCTCGGGACCCTGCAGAGCGTCGTCCTGCTTCTCCGGGACCGGCCGAGCGCCGCGCTCTGCTTCGGGGGGTACGCGGCCCTGCCCGTGGCGGTCGCCGCCCGCGTGCTCGGCGTGCCGGTCGTGGTGCACGAGCAGAACGCGGTCCTGGGGCGGACCAACCGGCTGGCCGGCGGCGGCGCGGCGGCGCTCGCCCTGACCTTCGAAGACACCTCGGGCATGCCCGACCGGCCGAACGGGCGCTGCGTGATCACGGGCAATCCGGTCCGTCCCGAGGTCCAGGCACTTGCCGGCGCAGCCTATGCCGCCCCCGATCGGGACGGCCCCTTCCGCCTGGTCGTGGTCGGCGGCAGCCAGGGCGCGCGCAGCCTCAGCGAGGTCGTGCCGGAGGCGATCGCCGCCCTCGGGGAGGACCTTCGCGCACGCCTCGTCCTGACCCAGCAGTGCCGTCCCGAGGATCTCACGCGGGTCCGCGCCGCCTATCACCGGATCGGGCTCGAGGCCAGCCTGGCGAGCTTCTTCAGCGATCTTCCGGAGCGTCTCGCGACCGCGCACCTGGTCATCTCGCGCTCCGGCGCCTCGAGCGTCGCCGAGCTCCTGGTGCTCGGCCGGCCGTCGATCCTCGTGCCGTACCGCCATGCCGCCGACGATCATCAACGGGCCAATGCCGAAGCCCTGGTCCTCGGAGGCGCGGCGTGGATCCTGCCGGAGGACGAGCTCGACAGCGGGAAGCTCGCTCGGCTGCTCGAGCAGCTGGCGCGTTCCCCCGACCGGCTGGCGGGCGCGGCGCGGCGGGCGCAGGAGCTGGCCCGCCCGGATGCGGCGAGCGCGCTCGCGGACGTCCTGATCCCGCTCCTCGACCGCCGCGCGGCGACCCGCGACCGGGAGGTGCTGGCATGAGGGACCTTCCGGTGGACGCCGGCGGCATCCATTTCGTCGGGATCGGCGGTATCGGCATGAGCGGCATCGCCGAGATCCTGCACAACCTCGGGCACCGGGTTCAGGGCTCGGACGTCACGGAGAACGCGAACATCGAGCGTCTCCGCGCGCTCGGCATCCCGGTCCAGATCGGCCACCGGGGGGCGAACCTCGGCGACTGCGGCGTGGTCGTGAAGTCGTCGGCGATCCGGGACGACAATCCCGAGATCGAGGCAGCGCGCGGGGCGCGCGTTCCGGTGGTCCGGCGGGCCGAGATGCTGGGCGAGCTGATGCGGCTGAAGTGGGCGATCGCGGTCGCCGGCACCCACGGCAAGACCACGACGACCTCGATGGTCGCGGCGGTGCTCGATGCGGCGGGGCTCGACCCGACCGTGATCAACGGCGGCATCATCAACGCCTACGGCACCAACGCCCGCCACGGCCAGGGCGACTGGATGGTGGTCGAGGCGGACGAGTCGGACGGCACCTTCGTCCGCCTGCCGGCGAGCATCGCCGTGGTCACCAACATCGACCCCGAGCATCTCGACTTCTACGGCGATTTCGATGCCGTGCGCGCCGCCTTCCAGAGCTTCCTGGAGAGCCTGCCCTTCTACGGCTTCGCGGCGTTGTGCATCGATCATCCCGAGGTCCAGGCGCTGTTCGGACGGATCACCGACCGCCGGCTCGTGACCTACGGCTTCAGCCCCCAGGCCGACGTCCAGGCGACCGGCGTCACGATCGACGCCACCGGCGCGGTCTTCGACGTCGAGCTGCGGGACCGCTTCGGCCTGCCGGAGCGGCGGATCGACCGGCTCCGGCTCGCCATGCCCGGCCGGCACAACGTCCAGAACGCACTCGCGGCGGTTGCGATCGCGCGCGAGCTCGGCATCGGCGACGCCACGCTGGCGCGGGCGCTCGCCGGCTTCGGCGGCGTCAAGCGCCGCTTCACGCGCACCGGCGAAGCCGGCGGCGTCGTCGTGATCGACGACTACGGCCATCATCCGGTGGAGATCCAGGCGGTGCTCGAGACCGCGCGCCAGGCCTTCGACGGGCGCCTGATCGCGGTCGTCCAGCCGCACCGCTACAGCCGCCTGCGCGACCTGTTCCAGGGCTTCTGCACCGCCTTCAACCATGCCGACACGGTGCTCGTGGCGCCGGTCTACGCCGCCGGCGAGGCGCCGCTCGCCGGCATCGACCGCGATGCGCTGGTCGAGGGGCTGAAGCGGTCCGGCCACCGCGACGCGCGCGCGCTCGAAGGGCCGGACGAGCTGGCCCCTGAGATCGACGCGATCGCGCGGCCGGGCGACGCGGTGATCTGCCTCGGTGCCGGAAGCATCACCGCCTGGGCGAACGCGCTCCCCGACCAGCTGCGGGCGCGTCGCGCGGAAAGCGCCGCGTGATGGCGGCGGCGCACGTGGCGAACCTCCGCGGCCGGCTCAGGGCGGACCTGCCGCTCGCGCCCCGCACCTGGTTCAGGGCCGGTGGCGCGGCGGAGCTGTTCTTCGAGCCGGCGGACCTCGACGACCTGCAGAGCCTGCTGCGCGACCGGCCGGCCGGGCTGCCGGTGACCCCGCTCGGCGTCGCCTCGAACGTCCTCGTCCGCGATGCGGGGCTCGAGGGCGTCGTGGTCCGGCTTTCCGGCCCCCTCGCGACGGTCAGGGTCGACGGCGCGCGGATCATCGCCGGCGCCGGCGCCTCGGACCGGGCGGTCGCGATCAAGGCGGCCGAGGGCGAGGTCGCCGGCCTCGAGTTCCTGATCGGCATCCCGGGCACCCTCGGCGGTGCCGTCCGGATGAACGCCGGGGCCTTCGGCGGCGAGACCGCGGACCTCGTCGAGACGGTGACCGCCCTGGACCCGGACGGCTCTGCGCACCGCCTCGGGGCGGCGGACCTGGGCTTCGGCTACCGCCACTCGGGCCTGCCGGACGGCTGGATCGTGACCGAGGTGACGCTCCGGGGTGCACCCGGCGAACAGGCCCCGATCCGCGCGCGCATGCACGCGATCAAGGCCGAGCGGGAGGCCAGCCAGCCGCTCCGGGTTGCGACCGGCGGCAGCACCTTCAAGAACCCCGACGGCGACAAGGCCTGGCGGCTGATCGACGCCGCGGGATGCCGCGGCCTCCGGATCGGCCAGGCGATGGTCTCGGACAAGCACTGCAACTTCCTGGTCAACCTCGGCGGCGCGCGCGCGTCCGACATCGAGCGGCTCGGCGAGCGGGTGCGCGAGCGGGTGCAGGCGGCGACCGGCGTGCGCCTCGAATGGGAGATCCACCGGCTGGGCCGGCCGGCGCCGGGACTGGAGGCCGCGGCATGAGCCACGTCGCGGTGCTCCTCGGCGGCTGGTCGGCGGAACGCGAGGTCTCGCTGGTGAGCGGCCAGGCCGCGGCCGAGGCGCTCGCCCGGCACGGCTACCGGGTGACGCCGATCGACGTCGACCGCGCCCTGCCGGAGCGGCTGCGCGAGGCGCGTCCGGACGTCGTGTACAACGCGCTCCACGGCCGCTACGGCGAGGACGGCACGGTCCAGGGCCTGCTCGAGATCATGGGCATCCCCTATACCCATTCCGGGGTGCTCGCCTCCGCGCTCGCGATGGACAAGGCGATGGCCAAGCGCCTGTTCGAGAGCGCCGGCCTGCGCTGCCCCGAGGGGCGGGTGCTGAGCATCGGCGACCTCGATGACGCCGACCTGCCGCCCCCGCCCTACGTGATCAAGCCGAACCGGGAGGGCTCGAGCGTCGGCGTGACCATCGTCCAGAGCGGCGACGACCGGCCGCGCGAGCGCAACAGCTGGCCCTACGGGACCGAGGTGCTGGTCGAGCGCTACATCGCCGGCCGGGAGCTCACGGTCGGCGTCCTCGACGACCGGCCGCTCGAGGTGACCGAGATCCGGCCGCGTCAGGGCTTCTACGACTACTACGCCAAGTACACCGAGGCGCAGGCGGTCCATCTGCTGCCCGCGCCGCTCGACCCGGAGGTCCGGGAACAGGCGCTGGAGGAGGCGCTACGCGCGCACCGGGCGCTCGGCTGCCGCGGCGTCAGCCGGGCCGATTTCCGGCTCGCCGACGACGACCGGACCCTCTACCTGCTCGAGGTCAACACCCAGCCCGGGATGACCCCGCTCTCGCTGGTCCCCGAGCAGGCGGCGCACGTCGGCCTCGCCTTCGACGACCTCGTGGTTCATCTCGTGGAGCAGGCCCGATGCGACGGGTGAGCCTCGCCGCGCGGCGTGCCCGCAGCTTCCTCCGGCGCCCGCCGCCGCCCCGCTGGCGCCGTCCGGCGATCCTGGCGATCGGCATCGGCCTGACGGCGATGGCCGCGGCCGGGACCTTGGACTGGGCGCTCCGGAGCGGCGTCCTCGCCACCACCCTCTCGCGGGTCGAGCGCGGGGTGCTGCGGTGGACGGTCGAGGCCGGCCTCGGGGTCGACCAGATCCTGCTCGACGGGCGAATCCGGACCTCGCGCCAAGCGGTGCTCGACCACCTCGGCGTGCACGCCGGCGACCCGATCCTGGGGCTCGCGCCGGAGGATCTCAGCGCCCGGCTCGAGGACCTGACCTGGGTCGAGAGCGCGGAGGTTGTCCGCCTGCTTCCGGGGACGCTGCACGTCCGCCTGAGCGAGCGGCGTCCGCTCGCGCTCTGGCAGAAGGACGGCCGCCTCGCCCTGATCGACCACGCCGGCGGCGTGGTGCCGACCGGCGACGGCCGGGACGAGCTGCTCCGGGCTTACGGCAACCTTCGGATCGTCGTCGGCGACGGCGCCGCGGGGCAGGCGGCGAAGCTGTTCGCGGCGCTCTCGAGCGAGCCCGAGCTCTGGTCGAAGGTGGTGGCGCTGACCTTCGTCGGCGGCCGGCGGTGGGACGTCCGGCTCGACCGGGGGATCGACGTCCTGCTGCCGGACCGGGATCCGGTCGCGGCCTGGCGGCGGCTGGCCCGGGTGGCGCGCGAGCACGATCTGCTCGAACGCGCCGTGACCGAGATCGATCTGCGCCTCCTGCCGGACCGGATGCGGCTCAGGCTCGACCGCGATGCGATCGATCAGGGGCGGACGGTCTGATGCGCGACAACGTCGTGTCCCTGCCGGACCGCAGCGAGCGGGCGCGCGGCCGCCAGGAGCCGATCGCGGTGCTGGACATCGGCACCGACAAGATGTGCTGCCTGATCGCCCGGACCGGGGCCGGCGACCGCCACGCGGTGGTCGGCTCGGGCCACCAGCTCGCCGAGGGGCTGCGCGCCGGCGAGATGGTCGATGCCGAGGCGGTCGAGGCCTCGATCGCCGCGGTCGTGCACGAGGCGGAGCAGCAGGCCGGCGTCACCGTCCGCGAGGTCACCCTCGGCATCTCGGCAGGGCGGCCACGCTCGCGGCTCAGCGAGATCCGGATCGACCTCGGCGGTCGGGCGGTGACATCCCAGGACGTGGTCCGCGGCCTCGCCCATGCGGAGGCCGAGGCCCGGGCGAGCGGCGCCGAAATCCTGCACGCGCTGCCGGTCGAGATCACCCTGGACGAGAGCCAGCCGCTGCTCGACCCGCGCGGCATGATCGGTCAGCGGCTCAGCCTCAAGGTCCATCTGGTCGAGGTCGCCGCGGCGCCGCTCTACAACCTGGTGGCGGCGGTCGAGCGCTGTCATCTCGACGTGCGCGCGACGGTGGCCGGCTCCTATGCCGGCGGCCTCGCGGTGCTCAGCGAGGACGAGCTGGCGCTCGGCGCCCTGGTGGTGGACATGGGCGGCGGCGTGACCGGCGCCGCGCGCTTCGCCGCCGGCCGGCTGCAGGAGATCCACGCCGTCCCGCTCGGCGGCCGGCACGTCACCCAGGATCTGGCGCTCGGCCTCGAGATCGGGCGTCACCAGGCGGAGCGGCTGAAGACCCTCTACGGCAGCGTCCTGCCGCGGGCGGGCGACGCGCGGCAGCGGCTCGAGGTGGTCGAGCCGAACGGTCCCGATCAGGCGCGGATCGTGACCCGGGCGCGGCTGACCGAGATCGCGCGGCCACGGATCGAGGAGATCTTCCAGCTGCTGCGCGCCCGGGTCCGGCCGGAGCGGATTCCGCCGTCGGGGCGCCGGCTGGTGCTGACCGGCGGCGCCAGCCAGCTCGAGGGGGTGGTCGATCTTGCCGAGGAAATGTTCGCCATGCCGGCGCGGCTCGGGCAGGCGCGGGGGCTGGAGACGGCCGACCTCGACCTCGTCGCCGCGACCACGGCGGCCGGCCTGATCCGATGGACCACCCGTGACGACGGCGGCCTGAGCTTTCGCTCGGCCCGTCCTGCACCTGCGATCACCGCGCGGCTCGCCCGGCTCGGGCAGTGGCTGCGAGAGAACTTCTGAGCGAGAGCCGAGACAACATCGGCCGGCTCCGAGGAGGAGGCCCCGGCGACGGGGCAACAACGGAGGAGGATAAACGAGCAATGACTATCAACCTGAGCATGCCGGTGACGCATGAACTCAGGCCGCGGATCACGGTCGTCGGCGTCGGTGGCGCCGGGACCAACGCGGTCAACAACATGATCACGGCACACCTCGAAGGCGTCGAGTTCGTCGCCTGCAACACCGATTCCCAGTCGCTTCACCAGTCCCTGACCGAGCGCCGCATCCAGCTCGGCACGACCATCACCCAGGGGCTGGGGGCGGGGGCGCGGCCGGAGATCGGCCGGGCCGCCGCCGAGGAGGCGATCGACGAGCTGCTCGATCAGCTGAACGGCAGCCACATGGTGTTCATCACCGCCGGCATGGGCGGCGGCACCGGCACCGGCGCCGCTCCGGTGATCGCGCGGGCGGTGCGCGAGCAGGGCATCCTCACGGTCGGCGTGGTGACCAAGCCGTTCCACTTCGAGGGCGCGCACCGGATGCGGGTCGCGGAGGGCGGCCTCGAGGACCTGCAGCAGTACGTCGACACGCTGATCGTGATCCCGAACCAGAACCTGTTCCGGATCGCCAACGAGCGCACCACCTTCGCCGACGCGTTCAAGCTCGCCGACAACGTCCTGCACATGGGCGTGCGGGGCGTCACCGACCTCATGGTGATGCCCGGCCTGATCAACCTCGACTTCGCCGACATCCGGACCGTGATGAGCGAGATGGGCAAGGCGATGATGGGCACCGGCGAGGCGGAAGGCGACCGGCGCTCGATCGAGGCGGCGGAGGCGGCGATCTCCAACCCGCTGCTCGACGAGGTGTCGATGAAGGGCGCGCGCGGCGTCCTCATCAACATCACCGGCGGGCCGGACATGACCCTGTTCGAGGTCGACGAGGCCGCGAACCGGATCAAGGAGGAGGTCGATCCGGACGCCAACATCATCGTCGGCTCGACCCTCGACGAATCCCTCGAGGGCCACATGCGGGTCTCGGTCGTGGCGACCGGCATCGAGGCGGTCGAGGAGAGCGTCGCCGCGCCGAAGGTCGCCGAGCGGGCGTCGTCGCCGGCGACGACGGCGACCACCGTGCCGAGCTTCCGGCTCCGCCCGACCCCGCCCCGGACCGGCGGTCCCCTGCCCTTCCCGGGCAGATCGGCGCCAACCCCCGCGGCCGAGCGGCGGCCGCACGAGGAGACGCCGGCAGCGGCGGCCGCCTCGTGGACCGCCGAGGGCGGCGAGCAGGCGGACGACCCGTCGGCGCGCCCGGAAGCCGGGGACAAGGGGTCCGGCACCGGCCCGGGTGCCGCCGGCCCGGGGCTCCTGCATCCGCCACTGCCCCCGCAGGAGCGCTTCCAGGACTGGAGCCGGGTGCGCGCGCCGGTGCGCGAGCACGAGCGGGCCCCGAGCCTGTTCGAGCGGGTGACCTCGACCTTCGCCCGGACGCGCAGCGAGCGCGAGGAGGCGCGGGAGCCGGTCCTGGCCGGCGCCGAAGGCGAGACCAAGGAAGGACGGCTCGAAGAGGAGGTGTACGACATCCCGGCCTTCCTCCGCCGTTAGAGCAGCGTCTGGCGATCGTCGTCCGGATAAAGCTGCTCTATCCCATGGGGACAGAGCCGTTTGCTTTCGATGAGCGCGATGGAATTGCTGTCCAAGGTGGTTCCATCTCGTCGAATACGGCTCTAGCGCGGAGCCCGATGTGACGGAACCGCCTGGCAGGCGGTTCCGATCGGGTGGATCCGCTCTGGAAGGACCACGCGGCGCCGATGGAGTTCGCTCGCATCGGGAATCTCTCCAGGACCATCCCGATCGGGACCGCCCGATGCGGTCCCGGTCGGGCGGCTCGGTTGGTCCTCGCGCGGGCTGCTCGTCGCCTGGGTTGTTCGCCGCTCGGTCGAATGCCGACTCCGTTCCTCTTCAGAGCTTGCGCCGACCCGAGGGTTCGGACGGACACGCACCGTTCGCGCCCAGGGCCACGTCGGCGTCCGCCTCCAGCCGCTGTAACAAACGGTAACGAAGTGTGATTTGAGCTGCCGGACCGGCGACGATACATCCAGACTCGACCAGCCCCGAGAGGACGGGCGCCGGTCGGACGATTGTCTCAAGAGAAGAGGTCGAAGCGGGTGTTCACGAACCACGGTGACCCTTCGAGCGGTTCCCCCTCCTCGCAGCACACGCTGCGCAACAGCATCGGCTGCGTCGGCCGGGGGCTGCATACCGGCGCGCGGGCGGCTCTCACGCTGCATCCGGCGCTGGTCGACAGTGGCATCCGCTTCAGGCGGGTCGACCGGCCGGGCTCGCCCGACGTCCCGGCGCGCTTCGATCACGTCACCGACACCACCATGTGCACCACGCTCGCCGGCGCGGACGGCACCCGCATCGCCACGGTCGAGCACCTGATGGCCGCGCTCGCCGCCGCCGCGATCGACAACGTCCTGATCGAGGTCGACGGGCCCGAGATCCCGATCATGGATGGCAGCGCCGAGCCGTTCCTGTTCCTGATCGAGTGCGCGGGCGTGGCCGCCCAGGATGCGCCCCGGAGCTGGATCGAGATCCTGCAGCCGGTCGTGGTCGAGGCGCACGGCAAGCGTGCGAGCCTCGAGCCGGACGATGGCTTCCCGATCGACTGCCAGATCGAGTTCGACCATCCGGTGATCCGCAGCCAGGCGATGCGCTACCGGTTCTCGCCGGAGACCTTTCGCAGCGAGATCGCGCCCGCGCGCACCTTCGGCTTCGCCGAGCGGGTCGAGGAGCTGTGGTCGCGCGGCCTCGCCCTCGGCGGATCGCTCAAGAACGCCGTGGTGGTGAGCCGGGACCGGGTCCTGAACGAGGAAGGCCTCCGCTTCGCGGACGAGTTCGTCCGCCACAAGGTCCTGGACAGCATCGGCGACCTCTACCTCGCCGGGGCCCCGATCCGCGGCCGGTTCAGCGGTCGCTGCAGCGGTCACGCGATGCACAACAAGCTGCTCCGGCAGCTGTTCCAGGAGCCGGCGGCGTGGCGCTACAGCGATGGCGATCAGGCGACGCCGGCGTTCGTCGCCGCCGCCGGGCTCAGGGCCGCGGCGCACGCCTCCTGACGCCGGATGTCGTCCAGGCGCCGCGCCGCTTGCCCGCGCTCGGACCCGGGAGGCGCAGCCGGACGGGGCGCCCGGTCAGCTCCCGCGCTCGACGATCGTCTTGACCAGTCCGGCGATGGCGGAGCGGACCTCGCCGTCCTCAATCTGAGCGAACTTGCGCACGAGCTCGATCGCGGTGCGGTTGCGGCCACCGTGCTCCAGCGGGAGGGTCGGCGTGCCCTCGAGCGGAAGGCCGTCGAAGAAGTAGCCGATGTCGACCCTGAGCTTGCGCGCGATCTCGAAGATCCGCCCGGCGCTGATCCGGTTCGCGCCCGTCTCGTACTTCTGGACCTGCTGGTAGGAGACGTCGAGCGCGGCGGCGAGCTGCTCCTGGGTCAGGCCGAGCTCGGTCCGGCGCAGGCGGATCCGCTCGCCGACATGCTGATCGACCCGTCTGCTCCGGCTGATCATCGCGCCAGGCTCACGTCACCGCCCCCCGCCGCTTCGAGCGCTCCGGCAGTGGCAAGTGTACGGACGATCCGCAGCACGCGCAACGGCGGCAGTTCTCGCCACCATAGCGTGAACCCGAGCCGCGCGGCTCGCAGAGAAGCTGTTGCTTGACAGGCGTTGCCCGCGCCCCAATCTACGGGTCGGCATGACGAGTCCGGCTGTGACCTTTCCTCCGCTGCGCCGGGCGCTGGCCGGCGCCCTGCTGATCGCCGCCCTCGCACTCGGCGGCTGCAGCGGCAGTCGGCTCGAGGAGGACGACAGCTACGTCGAGCGGCCGGTCGACGAGCTCTACAACGAAGCCCTCGATGCGCTGCAGGACGGCAGGCCCCTCGAGGCCGCGCGGGCGTTCGAGGAGGTCGAGCGGCAGCACCCCTATTCGCAGTGGGCGACGCGGGCGCAGATGATGTCGGCGTACGCGTTCTACGAGGCCAACGCCTATGATGACGCGGTGGCCGCGGCGCAGCGCTTCATCGACCTGCATCCCGGCAATCCGGACGTGCCGTACGCGTACTACCTGATCGGGGTGTCGCACTACGAGCAGATCTCCGACATCGGTCGCGATCAGAAGATGACCGAGCTCGCGCTCAACGCCTTCGACGAGCTGATCCGGCGCTTCCCGGACAGCCGCTATGCCCGCGACGCCGGGCTGAAGGCGGACCTCGCGCGCGACCATCTCGCCGGCAAGGAGATGGAGATCGGCCGCTACTACCTGAGCCAAGCGAAGTACGTCGCGGCGATCAACCGCTTCCGGAGCGTGGTCGAGCGCTACCAGACCACCACCCACGTGCCCGAGGCCCTGCACCGGCTGACCGAGGCATACCTCGCGCTCGGGGTCGAGGACGAGGCGAGGCGCGCCGCCGCGGTGCTCGGACACAACTTCCCCGACAGCGAGTGGTACCGGGACAGCTACCTGCTGATGACCGGCGGCGACCGTCCAGAGGAAGAGGACTCCTGGCTGGACGGGACCCTCGGCGCTATCTTCTAGCCGGATCACCGACCGGCCCCATGCTGACCCATCTCTCGATCCGCGACTTCGTCCTGATCGAGCGCCTCGATCTCGCGCTGGGGCCGGGGCTGTGCGTGCTGACGGGCGAGACCGGCGCCGGCAAGTCGATCATGCTGGATGCCCTCGGCATGGCGCTGGGCGAGCGCGCCGACCGCAGCATGATCCGGACCGGCGCCGAACGCTGCGTGGTCACCGCCACGTTCGACCTGCCCGGGGGGCCCGCGCTCAGGGCCCTGCTCGAGGAGAAGGGCCTCGCGGTCGAGGACGAGCTGGTGCTCCGGCGGAGCCTCGGCGCCGACGGGCGGTCCCGCGCCTTCGTCAACGACCAGCCGGTGGGCGTGGCCCTGCTGCGGCAGGTTGCCGACCTCCTGGTCGAGGTGCACGGCCAGAACGACCGCCTCCACCTGCTCGACCCGGTCAAGCAGCGGGAGATGCTGGACGAGCATGGCGGGCATCAGGCGCTGGCGGGAGAGGTGCGCGCGGCGCATCGTGCCCTGAGCGAGGCGCGGGCGGTCGAGCGCGAGCAGGCGGCGGCGCTGGAGCGCGATGCCGCGGACCGGGCGTATCTGGAGCACGTGGCGGGCGAGCTCGACGAGCTCGCGCCGCAGGCCGGCGAGGAAGCGGAGCTGGTGGAGGCGCGGCTCCGGCTGATGAGCCGGGAGAAGCTCGCGGCTGCGATCGACGACGCGCTTCAGCGCCTCACCGGCGACGGCGGCGTGGAGGCCAGGCTGGGCGCGGCGCTGCGCACGATCGAGCGGGTCCTGGCCGATGCCGGGGACCTGTTGGAGGCGGCGGCCGCCGCGCTCGAGCGCACCCGGCTCGAAGCCGCGGACGCCCTCGACCATCTGGAGCGGGCGCGCCAGGAGATCGCCGGGCCCGGCGACCTCGAGCAGATCGAGGAGCGGCTGTTCGCGCTCCGCGCCGCGGCGCGCAAGCACCGGGTCGAGGTCGAGGCGCTGCCGGGCCTGCTCGCGCAGATCCGCGACCGGCTCGGCCAGCTCGACCACGGCGCGCGGCGGCTCGACGAGGCGCGACGCGGCTCCGCGGCGGCCTGGACGACCTTCAGCGCGGCGGTCGGCCGGCTCAGCATGGCGCGGGCGCGCGCCGCGGCCGACCTCGAGCGCGCGCTGAACGCGGAGCTGCCCGCGCTCCGCCTGGAGCGGGCCCGGATCGAGGTGCGCTGCCATGCGCTCGCCGAGGAGGCCTGGGGCGCCGGCGGCGGCGAGCGGGTGAGCTTCCTGGTCGCGACCAACCCGGGCGCGCCGCCGGGTCCGCTCGACAAGGTCGCCTCCGGCGGCGAGCTCGCCCGGCTGATGCTGGCCC
Organism: Geminicoccaceae bacterium; assembly: GCA_036375275.1. GTDB lineage: Bacteria > Pseudomonadota > Alphaproteobacteria > Geminicoccales > Geminicoccaceae > DASUSF01. Next base: position 30,644 of record DASUSF010000061.1, read on the forward strand.
TCAAGGTGATCCTCGCGCGGAGCGGCTCCCGGCCGTGCCTGATCTTCGACGAGGTCGACACCGGGATCGGCGGCGCCACCGCCGACGCGGTCGGCGAGCGGCTGGCCCGGCTCGGCCACGACCTCCAGGTGCTGGTGGTGACCCATGCGCCACAGGTCGCGGCGCGCGCCGACCGCCATCTCAGGATCGCCAAGCACGCCGGGCGCCGGCGCACCGCGGTCGAGGTGGTCGACCTCGGCGACGACGCGCGGCGCGAGGAGATCGCCCGGATGCTGGCCGGCGCCACGGTCACCGAAGCCGCGCGGGCCGCCGCCACCAGTCTGATCGAGCGGTCCGCCTGAGGATGAGCGGCGGCCACCCGGCGCGCCCGGCGGAGCAGCTGAGCGCCGCGGAGGCGGCGGAGGAGCTGGGCCGGCTCGCCCGCGAGATCGCGCGTCACGACCAGCTCTACTATCAGCACGACGCACCCGAGGTGAGCGACGCCGAGTACGACCGGCTGCGCCGCCGCAACGCCGAGCTCGAAGCCCGCTTCCCCGAGCTGGTCCGGGCCGACAGCCCGTCCTTCCGGATCGGCTCGGCACCCGTCTCCGACTTCACCAAGGTCCGGCACACGGTGCCGATGCTGTCCCTCGACAACGCGATGGACGAGGCCGAGGTTCTCGAGTTCTTCGCGCGCGTCCGACGCTTCCTCGGCCTCGCCGCCGACCGCCCGCTGCCGGTGCTCGCCGAGCCCAAGATCGACGGGCTGTCGTGCGCGCTCCGCTACGAGTCCGGACTGCTGGTGCGGGGCGCGACGCGGGGCGACGGCATGGTCGGCGAGGACGTCACCCCGAACGTCCGGACCATCCGCGACGTCCCGCAGCGGCTGACCGCGGACGAGCCGCCGGCGTTGCTGGAGGTGCGGGGCGAGGTGTTCATGGAGCGGCCGGACTTCCTCGAGCTCAACGCGGCGCGCGAGGCCGCGGGCGAGGTGCCGTTCGCGAACCCGCGGAACGCGGCCGCGGGCTCGCTCCGCCAGCTCGACTCGCGGATCACCGCGACGCGGCCGCTCCGCTTCCTGGCCTACGGCTGGGGCGAGGCCGAGCCGCGCCCGCAGGGCAGCCTCGCCGCCACCCTCGACCGGTTCGCCGGGCTCGGCCTGCCGGTGAACCCGCTCCGCGAGCTGGTCGAGGATCCGAGCGCCGCGCTCGCCTGGCACCGGCGGCTCGCCGAGCACCGGCACGAGCTCGCCTACGACATCGACGGCGTGGTCCTGAAGGTCGACGCGCTGGACCTGCAGCGCCGCCTCGGCGTCGCCGGGCGGGTGCCGCGGTGGGCGATCGCGGTGAAGTTCGAGGCCGAGCGCGCGATCACCCGGATCTCCGACATCCTGATCCAGGTCGGGCGGACCGGCGCCTTGACCCCGGTCGCGGCGCTGGAGCCGGTGACCGTGGGCGGGGTCGTGGTGGCGCGGGCGACCCTCCACAACCAGGACTACATCCAGGGCAAGGACATCCGGATCGGCGACGCGGTCGTATTGCAGCGTGCCGGCGACGTGATCCCGCAGGTCGTGGAAGTCGTGCCGGATCAGCGTCCGGCCGACGCGGTGCCCTACCGGTTTCCGGATCACTGCCCGGTGTGCGGCAGCCTCGCGGTCCGGCCCGAGGGCGAGGCGGTCCGGCGCTGCACCGGCGGGCTGATCTGCCCGGCGCAGATCACGGAGCGGCTCAGGCACTTCGTGAGCCGGGGAGCGTTCGACATCGAGGGGCTGGGCCGCAAGCAGGTGCCGCAGCTCCTCGAGGCGAAGCTGATCGGGGCGCCCGCGGACATCTTCCGCCTGGCGTCGAGCCCGGAACGCCTCGAGCGGCTGGCGACCCTGCCGGGCTGGGGCGCGAAAAAGGCGGAGAACCTAGTCCGCGCGATCGACGCGCGCCGGCGCGTGCCGCTCGACCGGTTCATCCACGCGCTCGGCATCCGCTTCGTCGGCGAGGTGAACGCGCGCCTGCTCGCGCGACATTATGGAGATCTGGACACGTGGCGAACGACGATGCGCAGGGCCGCCGAAGGCGACGCCGAAGCACGAAGCGAGCTCGAGGACATCGACGGCATCGGACCGAAGGTCGCCGAGGCCGTGGTCGAGTTCTTCAGCGAGGCGCACAATCTCGCTGCGCTCGACGATCTCGTCGCGGAGGTCACGGTCGAGCCGCTGGCGGCGTCGCCGGCCGCGGCCAGCGAGATCGCGGGCCGGACGCTGGTGTTCACCGGGGCGCTTGCGACCATGACCCGGGCCGAGGCGAAGGCGCAGGCGGAGACGCTCGGGGCGAGGGTGTCGAGCGCGGTATCGAGCAGGACCGACTACGTGATTGCCGGTGCCGATCCGGGCTCCAAGGTGACCAAGGCGAAGGCGCTCGGTGTGCGGGTCCTGAGCGAGGACGAGTGGCGCGCGCTCGCTGGCACACCGTGAAGCCGATCCTGATGCAGGGTCTCGGCTACCTGTTCCTGGCGCTCGGCGTGCTCGGCCTGTTCCTGCCGTTCCTGCAGGGCTTC
>DASUSF010000062.1:0-10255 GCA_036375275.1 Geminicoccaceae bacterium
GCCGTCGCGCCCGGTCCGGGCGCCGACGTAGACCAGCGGATTGCCGTTTCCCGCAGCCCGGGCATAGAAGACCCGGTCGGCCGAGGCCAGCCCGACGCACATCGCGTTGACCAGGATGTTGCCGTTGTAGCCGGGATCGAACGCGGTCTCGCCGCCGACGGTGGGCACGCCCATGCAGTTGCCGTAGCCGCCGATCCCGCCGGTGACGCCGTGCACCAGGTGGCGGGTTCGGGGATGGTCGAGCGCCCCGAAGCGGAGCGAGTCGAGGAGGGCCACCGGCCGCGCACCCATCGTGAACACGTCCCGCAGGATGCCGCCGACCCCGGTCGCCGCCCCCTGGTAGGGCTCGATGAAGCTCGGATGGTTGTGGCTCTCGATCTTGAACACCGCGGCCAGACCGTCGCCGACGTCGACCACCCCGGCGTTCTCGCCCGGCCCGCAGATCACCCAGGGCGCCTCGGTCGGCAGCAGGCGGAGCCACCGCCTGGACGACTTGTAGGAGCAGTGCTCGCTCCACATGACCGAGAAGATGCCGAGCTCCAGGAGGTTCGGCGCGCGGCCGAGGATCTCACGGATCTTCTCGAACTCGTCCGCCGAGAGCCCGTGCTCGGCGACCGTCGCGGGATCGGTCACCGGGGCGCGTTGATCCTGCGCCGTCATGACCGGCCGAGCCCTTCGACCAGCCCCTGGAAGAGCGGCGCGCCGTCGGTGCCGCCGAGCATCGGGTCGGCCGAGCGCTCCGGATGCGGCATCATGCCGAGCACGTTCCGCCCTGCCCCGAGCACCCCCGCGATGTCGGCGCACGAGCCGTTCGGGTTGTCCCGGTAGCGGAACGCCACCCGATCCTCGTCCAGGACCCGCTTCAGCTCGTCGTCGTCGAGCACGTAGTTGCCGTCGTGGTGCGCGACCCAGAGCCGGATCGTCGCCCCGGGCGCGTAGCCCCGCGTGAAGGCCGAGCGCGTGGTCGCGACCTCGAGCCCGGCCGTCCGGCAGACGAACCTGAGCTCTGCGTTCCTGATCAGGGCGCCGGGCAGGAGACCGACCTCGGCCAGGATCTGGAAGCCGTTGCAGATGCCGAGCACGGGGACCCCCGCCTCGGCCCGGCGGACCACCTCCCGCATCACCGGGGCGCGCGCCGCGATCGCGCCGCAGCGCAGGTAGTCGCCATAGGTGAAGCCGCCCGGCAGCACGATCAGGTCGAGCGGCGGCAGCCCGGCCTCGCCGTGCCAGAGCCGCGTGACCGATGCGCCCGCGGACTTGAGCGCGACCACCGCGTCGCGATCGCAGTTCGAGCCCGGAAACGTGATCACCCCCGCGCGCATCGGACCTGCGTTCCGCCGCTCGGGCGGCTCCTGATGTCGTCGCGGCTACCGCTCATCAACTGCATGAGCTCCCGGGTCCCGCTCGCGCCGCCGCGCTTCCTGCCGGCTCGGCCCCTCACTCGTCGAAGCTGACCGCGTAGGTCTCGATCACCGGATTGGCGAGCAGCTGCTCGCACATGGCCCGGACCTTGGTTTCGGCGCTGCCGCGATCGCTGTCCTCGAGGTCGAGCTCGATCAGCTTGCCCTGGCGCACGTCGGCGATCCCCTGGAAGCCGAGCTGCCCGAGAGCGCGCTGGATGGCCTGTCCCTGAGGATCGAGGACCCCGGGCTTGAGCCGGACGTGGACCCGCGCCCGCACCATCAGATGAGGCCCGCCCGACGGGATCGGCGCTTCACTGCACCGTCTCCGGGCCCTTGAGGTCGCGGGGCCCGGCCTCGGGCAGAATGCCGAGCCGCCGCGCCACCTCCTGGTAGCCCTCCTCGACGTTGCCGAGGTCCCGGCGGAAGCGGTCCTTGTCCAGCTTCTCGCCGGTCACCGAATCCCAGAGCCGGCAGCTGTCGGGGCTGATCTCGTCGGCAAGCACGATCCTGAGGTCCTCGTCCTCCCAAAGCCGCCCGTACTCGAGCTTGAAGTCGATCAACCTGAGGCCGACGCCTGCGAACAGCCCGGAGAGATAGTCGTTGATCCGGAGCGACAGGTTCAGGATCTCGTCGATCTCCTGGTAGGTCGCCCAGCCGAACGCCGTGATGTGCTCCTCGCTCACCATCGGGTCCTCGAGCTCGTCCGACTTGTAGTAGTACTCGACGATCGAGCGGGGCAGCGGCGTGCCTTCCTCCATGCCGAAGCGCTTGGCGAGCGAGCCGGCCACGACGTTCCTGACCACCACCTCGAGCGGGATGATCTCGACCTCCTTGATCAGCTGCTCGCGCATGTTGAGCCGGCGGACGAAGTGGGTCGGCACGCCGATCCCGCCGAGGCGCATCATGAGGTGCTCGCTGATCCGGTTGTTCAGGACCCCCTTGCCGGTGATGATCCCCGTCTTCTGGTTGTTGAAGGCGGTGGCGTCGTCCTTGAAATACTGGATCAGGGTGCCCGGCTCCGGACCCTCGAAGAGGACCTTGGCCTTGCCTTCGTAGACTCTTCGGCGGCGGCTCATGCGCAGCTCACGGCGGTTCGGCCCATGGCCGGACGCCCGGGCTCGAGGTTCGGGCGGTCTATAGCGCAGCGCCAGCGGCAACTCAACTCGACTGGGCCGGCGCCGAATCTACCGCCGCTTGCAGTTCTTTATCCCGACACTCGTTTTCGGAGAATTGACCACCGGTCTCACACGTCCTAGATGGTCCGGAGCCTGCCGGAATGCCCGACGAAGGAGCGGGGGCGGTCGGCGGGCCGGCGCCGTGAAGGCGGGCCATGCCAAGTGAGGAAGGGGACGCCTCTCGATGCCGACGCTGCGCAGCTACAGCGCGACGGTCGATCAACTCGGCCCTGGCGACAGGTGGCGGTTCGACGAGGACGCCGGCCGCGACGCCCTGGACCGCGCCGGCAGCTTGGACGGCACCTACCAGGGCGGCTTCGCCCACGGCGCGACCACGCCGATCGGGGACGGGGCGGTCGCTTTCGACGGCGAGACCGCGCTGACCTCGGTCGTGACCACGAACGCCGGCGGGCCGATCCGGCTCGGTTTCCTCGGCGACAGCCTGGTCGCGGGATACGGCCTGAACGGCAGCGAAGCGTTCCCTGCCGCCTTGACCGCCGCGCTGGAAGGAGCCGGGTTCGACATCGAGCCGGTGGTGCGCGGCTTCAGCGGCTTCCGCTCCGACCAGATCCTCGACCAGGGCCTCGCCGACGAGCTCGCCGGGCAGGGCCTGGGCGCGGTCGTCCTGGTGATCGGCACCAACGACGCCCTGCAGGGGCTCGACGCCGACGGCGTCGAGGGCAACCTCCGGCAGATCATCCAGAAGTTCCAGGCGGTCGGCACCGAGGTGCTGCTGACCAGCACTTTCGGCCTGTGGCCGGACGAGATCTTCGACAACGACGGCTACGACACCCGGGATCCGGCGACCGCCGCCGCCCGCGCGGCCGAGTTCGAGGCGATCTACCCCGCCCTCGCGGCGGAGCTCGGCGTCACCCTGTTCGGCGAGGCCTTCGTCCAGCCGGTCCGCGAGAACCCCGCCGCCTTCAACCTGATCGTCGGCGGCGAGCCCGACGGCATCCATCCCAACGCCGCCGGCGTGCAGGAGATCGTCAGCCGGATCCTTGACGACGCGAGCGCGGTGGTCATGCGCTCGGCCCCCCTGGCCGAGGATCTCCTGGCGCTTGGCGAGGGCAGCGTCGAGGGCTGGTTCGTGCCGGAGGACGTCGACGGCGTCCAGGGCCTGATCGCCAGGGGCTCCGCCGGCGCGGCCGCGGACGGCGACTTCCGGATCTTCCTCGACCAGGACCGGCTGAAGGCGGTGGTCGAAAGCTCGTCCGGCGCGGTGACGCTCGGCAGCGCCGCCGGCGCCGTGCAGCCCGATCAGGCCTTCCACGTGGTCCTCGCCTTCGGTGCGGCGGGCGTCGAGCTGTTCCTGAACGGCGTGAGCGTGGATCAGAGCGGGACCGGGTTTTCGGCCGCGGGCGGGACGAGCCCGCTCCTGTTCGGGGCGCTGCCCGGCGCGAGCGGGACGGACGGCTTCTTCCACGGCGCGATCGACGAGGTCGCGATCTATCATCGCGTCCTGAGCGCCGACCAGGTCGGCAGCCTGTTCAGCACCGGGGCGGGCGGCGGCACCCTGATCGGCACCCGGGGCGACGACCGGCTGATCGGCGGCGGCGACGACGACAGCCTGCGCGGCAAGAGCGGCCGGGACGAGCTTCAGGGCCACGACGGCGACGACCGGCTGATCGGCGGGCCGGGAGCGGACGTCGCCCGGGGCGGCGCCGGCAGCGACACGATCCAGGGCGACGACGGCCGGGACCGGCTCTTCGGCAACGGCGGCGACGACGTGCTCGGCGGCGGTGGCGGCGACGACCGGATCCGCGGCGGCGGCGGTCGGGACCAGATCCGCGGCGGCGGCAAAGGCGACGACCTCGCCGGCGGCGCCGGCAACGACGTCCTCGAGGCCGGTCGCGGCCAGGACGTGCTCCGCGGCGGCGCGGGCAGCGACCAGATTTTCGGCCAGGAGGGCGCCGACCAGATGTTCGGCGGCGCCGGCGACGACCTCCTCGTCGGTGGCGGCGGCGACGACCGGCTGACCGGCGGCAGCGGCGCCGACACCTTCCGCATCGAGCGGCTGGGCGACGGCGTCGACCAGATCCTCGACCTCGAGACCGGCGCGGGCGCCGACCAGATCGACGTCGCGGGCATCCTCAGCGGGTTCGCGGCCGGTGCCTCGGACCCCAATGACTTCGCCCGCCTCGTGGCGCGGGGGGATGGCCTCCGGCTGCAGGTCGACCCCGACGGCCAGGGCGGCGACTTCACCACCGCGGTCAGGTTGATCGGCGGCGCCGACCTTGCGATCGACCAGCTGGTGACCGACGGCAACCTCAACCTCGCCTGAGCGGCCGGCACCCGGTGGTCGGATCGCGCCCGGGCGCGGAGCGATCAGTCGTGGGCGCTGAGGGTGCCGCGCCGGGCACCGTCCAGCAGCGCCTCGAAGTCGCGCCCCGCGACCTTGATCAGGCTCCGGTGATCGCCGCCCTCGAACGCCACCTCCTCGAGCCCCCCCAGCGCGCCATCCAGGACGACCTCGACGCCGTAGGCCGGTCCGAGCGGCGGCAGCGCGCCGAGGTCGCAGTCCGGGAACAGCTCGCCGATGTTCTCCTCCGCGGCCAGCTCGACCGGCCGGCCGAGCAGCTGCTCGACCCATGCCAGTCGGAGGTGATGGGTCGCGGGCAGGACCGCCAGCAGCCAGCCGGCCCCATCCCGGAGGAGGACCGCCTTCGCCACCCGGTTGCCCGACACGTGGCTGACTTCGGCGGTCCAGGACGACGCCCCCGTCGCCGGGTGCTCCAGGACGTCGAACGGCGTGTCGCGCTGCTCGAGAAACCTGCGGATCGTCGGCGCCATGGACATCGCGCGTCCTCCCCCGATCGAGAACCAGCTTCGCCGCCGCGGCCTCGCGGCCCGGTGCGCCCTGCCCGCGCCGGCGCGCCCAGCGCCGCAGACGCCGCCCGGCGCGACCTGGCTCCCGGGCCTCGGGCCGGGTTCAGCTGTCCGCGAGGGGCAGCAGCCAGCTTTCGACCAGGTCGTCCTGCAGCGCGCTGGCGCGGGCGTTCCAGGACGCCGCCTGAGCATCGGCCTTCCGGTCCGGTCGTTCAAGCCGGTCGTAGGCGGCGCGCGCGGCGAGGTCGGAGACCATGGTCACGAAGATGGCCGGCCGGCCGCTCTCCGGCAGCAGGTAGCCGGCGAGCGCGCTGCCGTAGTTGAGGGTGCCGGTCTTGGCCCAGACCCGGAGCGCCTGATCGGGCTCGTCGAAGCGGCGGGCGAGGGTGCCGGACCAGCCGCCGGCCGGAAGCAGCGTCGGCAGCGTGCCGGTGCGCCAGCCGTGGCGGACGACGGCCGCGAGCTGGCGCGGGGTCAGGCGCGCATCCGCGTCCAGCCCGGAGTGGTTGCCGAGGTCGGCCGAGCGCCAGTCGACCTCCGGGATCAGACGGCGCACCGCGTCGAGCAGCACGTGCCCGGCGGCGTCGAGCGACTCCGCGCCGCCGAGTTCCTGGACCGCGCTCAGGCCGATCGTCTCGGCCATCATGTTGTTGCTGTAGACCAGCATGTCGCGCAGCAGATGGCGGAGCGGCGCGCTCTCGTGGACCGCGACCAGCTGTGCCTCGAACGGCGTCCGCCAGATCCGCTCCGGCGGCGGCAGGTCGAGGCCCTGCGCCGCCGCGAGCCAGCGGAGCACGTAGGCGGTGTGGAGGCCCGGGTCCTTGACCGGGAGCGAGGCGACCTGGCGGTAGCCGCGGTCGGCCACCCGCCACACCACCGCTTCCGGCTCGACCTCCTTGAGCTCGACGCCCCCCGGCGGCAGCAGCCCCGGCGGCACCAGCTCGAAGCGCGCCTCGTGGAGCGGGGGGATGGTCATCGAGCCGCCGCCCGCGCCGCCCTGCCACGCCAGGCGGACCCGGTTGAAGGCCAGGGACAGGGCGCCGATGCCCGGGTTGTACGCCGCCTCGAGTGGCTGTCTCGGCTCGATCTCCTGGAGCCGCGGCAGCGCGGCGTCGTCGATCAGGAAGCGGCCGGCGATCCGTTGGATGCCGCTGATCCTGAGCTGCACCGCGAGGTCGAGCAGATCGGCGACGTCCAGCGAGGGATCGCCGCCGCCGCGCAGCACCAGATCGCCCTCCAGCGTCCCGTCGCGGACCGGGCCGGTCGTGAGCACGTCGGTCCGGTAGCGGTGATCCGGCCCGAGCACGTCGAGAGCGACCAGCGCGGTCGCGAGCTTGGCGGTCGACGCGGGGATCAGAGGCAGGTCCGGATTGAGCTCGGCGAGCGGCTGGCCGCTTTCGAGATCGAGCAGGAGGTATCCCATCTCGATGCCGGCCGGACGCCGCCCGGCGGCTGCCGGCAGCGCCTTCCGGGCGAGCGGGTCCGGGTACGCGATGTCCGGGCCGATGCCGATCTCGGTGGTGGTGGAGGCCACCACGATGCCGCCAGCGGCGCCGAACCCCGTATCCGCAGGCGGCGCACCCGGATCCGACTCCGGCGCGCCGGCCGGTCCCGCGGCGACCGGAATCGCGGCCGGCGACGCGGCGGGCGGCAGCGTCGGCGTGCTCATGCAGCCACCGAGCACCAGCACCAGGAGGGAGATCATCGGGCCGAGGCGCCGGACGTCGGGCATCGCGATCCTCACCCAGAAGACGAGATCGAGCGTCCCTCCGATTTAGCCGAAAAATAGAAAACTTGCGACGATCCTGGGCGCCTCGCCGCCACATTTCGGTATGCGATGTGGCCGATCGACATCGGGATCCGGCGCGCGGCAGCGACGCCCCGCGCCGCGGGCGCTCAGCGCCGGCGACGGTCCGCGCGCTCCGCCCCAGGCGCCGGCAGAGCCTGCCCGGCGCCGACCAGCTTCTGCTCCTGCTCCTCTGCGAACTCGTAGTAGCGCTCGGCCACCGACATGATGCGCTGGATCAGCAGGAGGTTGGCGGCGCCACCGACCGCGGCCGAGATCAAGGGCATCCACCGGGTCGCGGTCTTGGTAGCGAGGTGCGGGGCGAGGCGGCTCGCGATCGTCTCGGCGAGCCGGGCGCCGAGCTGCGCCCCGCCGACCGCCTCGGCGCCGAGGGCAAACGCCCGGGTGAACAGGCCGGCTGCCGAGACCGCTCCCGCCGCCGCGGCTTTCTCGGCGACCATGCGCGTGGTCACGAAGCGGCCGAGCTCATCGGTCAGCTCCGCCGAGCCCGACCAGAGCGCCATGATGTTCCGGAAGTCGCCCTCCTGGATCTCGCCGGCCTTGATGCAGCCCACCCCGAGCGCCGCCTGGTGCATCCAGCGCATCAGCACCAGGAACTCGACCGGCATGGTCGCGTAGCCGGCCACGGGGATGGCTGCCGAGGTCGCGCCGAGCACGCCAGCCCGGGAGAGCTGCAGCGCGCGCCAGCTGGTCATCGTATGACCCTCGGTTGACCGGCGGATGCGCTCGTGCGACCCCGATACCAGCTCGAAGCCAAGGGTGATCATCTCGGCGGTGACGGACATCGGGGTCGGGCCCGGCGCGGTGGCGGCTGCCGGCGGAACGTCGGGGCGCCGGTGCGCGTTCCGTCGGCCCGGCCCCTCCTCGGGCCGCGGCAGGAGGCCGCGAGGCGGGGTCCAGAAGGGAGCCTCGGGATGAGATCGTCGCGCAACCGGAGCCGTGGCCAGGCTTCCTCGAGCCGCGGCGCGGTGCGGACGGCCGACCTTGCCGGGCTCGGCGGCGGCCGGCTCGACCTCCCGCCCTTCACCCGCCTGGTGCTGCTGACCGGCGGGCTGATCGGACTCGGCCTGATCGTCATCGAGAGCCTGGTGGGCAACACCCTCCAGACCGTCCGGATCGACAAGCTGATCCACTTCGCCGGCTATTTCGTCCTCGCGCTCCTGTTCGTGCTTTCGCTTCGCCCGGCGCTCGCCCTGCCGGTGCTGCTCGTGCTGCTGGGGCTCGGCATGGTGATCGAGTACCTGCAGATCCGGACCGGGCGCGACTTCGAGCTGGCCGACCAGCTGGCCAACGCCCTCGGCATCGCGGCCGGCGCGTGCCTCGGCGCCGCCGTGCGCAGCCTCTACCGCCGGATCAGCCGCGGACGCGGCGCCGCCGCCGCCCGCCGCCGGCTGATCCGGGCCCGAGCGGGCACGGTGATCCTGCGCGAGGGGCAGGAGCCTGCGGCGTTCTTTCTGATCCGGAGCGGCGAGGTCGGCCTGTCGCGGAGCGAAGCCGGTGGTCAGGTGGACATCGGCCGCGCCGGCCCGGGCGACGTGGTCGGCCTGCTCGACCTGCTTCGGGGCGCGCCCCAGTTCGCCACCGTCCGCGCCGAGACCGCGGTCTCGCTCTACCCGATGACTCTCGTCGAGCTGCTCGAGGCCGCCGGCGGCCCCGAGCAGCCGGTGGCGCGGGTGCTGGGGGCGATGGCGAGCTACACCCGCTCGGCAATGGCACGCGCGCTCGCCGCCGAGGCCGCGCTCAGGGACCAGCGCCAGCAGCGCCCCGCGTCGGGCGCTGACCGGGTCGCCCGGTGATGCCATACTGGGGGCGCGCGGCGAGGGGAGGCGGACGGTGGATCAGACGATCGGCTTCATCGGGCTCGGGCTGATGGGCGGGGCCGCGACGCGCCGCCTGGTCGAGCGCGGTCACCGGGTGATCGGCTACGACATCGTCGAGGACAAGGTCCGGCGAGCGGCGGGCCATGGCGTCGAGGGCGCCGCTTCGCCGGCCGAGGTGGCCCGCGCGGCCCGCCTCGTGCACATCTGCGTGATGACCCGCGACGACCTCGAGACAGCGGTCTTCGGGCACGAGGGGATCGCGTCCGGCGGCGGCCCCGACAAGGTCCTGATCGATCACTCGACCACCGAGGTCGGGGTGACCCGGGCGTTCGCCGAGCGCCTCATGGAGAGCTGCGGCATGGCCTGGGCCGACGCCCCGGTCTCGGGCGGCCCGCCCGCCGCGGCGGCCGGCAGCCTCGCGATCATGGTCGGTGCGGCGGACGACGTGTTCGCCCGGGTCGAGGACGAGCTCCGCGACCTCGGCGTCGTGACCCACATGGGGCCGGTCGGCGCGGGGCAGGTGACCAAGATGGTCAACCAGGTGCTGGTGCTCAACAACTACTGCATCCTCGCCGAAGCCCTCGCCCTCGCCGAGGCCGGCGGGGTCGACGCGGCGAAGATCCCGGCCGCGCTGGCGTCGGGGCACGCCGGCAGCAACATGCTGAAGAACCTGTACCCGCGGATCCTCGCCCGCGACTTCGACCCCGCCGGCTACGCCTTCCAGGTCCTCAAGGACCTCGACATGGTCCAGGGCCTCGCTCGCGACCTCAAGGTGCCGACGCCGATGAGCGCGCAGGCCACCTCGCTGTTCCGGATCCTCAACGCCAAGGGCCACGGCCAGCTCGACGGGCTCGCGATCTTCAAGCTGTACGACAAGGACGAGCACGTCTGACAACGCGGCCCCGGGCGCGTGTCCGGTGCGCAAGATCATCCACGTCGACATGGACGCGTTCTACGCCTCGGTGGAGCAGCGCGACCATCCGGAGCTGCGCGGCCGTCCGGTCGCGGTCGGCGGGTCGTCGCGCCGCGGCGTCGTCATGGCCGCGAGCTACGAGGCGCGGGTGTTCGGCGTGCGCTCCGCGATGCCCTCGATCACCGCCGCACGGCGCTGCCCCGGGCTGATCTTCGTGCGTCCGCGGTTCGACGCGTACAAGGAGGCGAGCGGGCAGATCCGGGCGATCTTCCGGACCTACACCGACCTGGTCGAGCCGCTGGCCCTCG
>DASUSF010000063.1:0-2102 GCA_036375275.1 Geminicoccaceae bacterium
CGCCCTGCTTCTCGACCAGGACCCGGTCCTGCCACGTCACGTCCGTGGTATCGGCCTGCGCCTGCCCGAGAAGGGCAATCGCCGCGCCCAGGCACGCCACCGTCGGATTTCGCATGCTTCCCCTCCCCGGCGCCGCGGACGCGCGGTGAAGCACGACCGCATTCTTCGACAGTCTTTGGCGTACAGGCTACGGCTCCCAGGACCGGGTGTAAATGCGGGTCGAGGCTTTGACAGATCGCGGGCACGACGGGTCAGCAGGCGCGTCTTCGGACCGTCGGGAGCAGGCGCAGCACCGTTTCCGGAAGATCTTCGACGCCCTCAATAGCGATCACGGGCGGCAATTTCCCACTTGGCGGCCGACCGCCGGTGCGCTGCATCCCCCACAGGGGCAGTGGACGAACGGCTCGTGTCCGGTCAACCTCGGGCGGGCGCGCCTGCCGCTCCGGCTGCTGATCGTCCCCGGCCTAGGCGCCTCCCTCGCCGGCGCCCTTGGCCAGCCCCTGCCGGATGCCGCGGCCCATGTCCGCCGGCTCGGCTACGCCGTCGACCTGCTCGAGGTCGGCGGCCTGACCAGCAGCCGCCGGAATGCGCGGCTCCTGAACCACCTGATCGCCGGGATCGAGCATGATCCGGCCGAGCGGATCGTGGTGCTCGGCTACTCCAAGGGCGCGGTCGACGCCCTGGTGGCGCTCGCGAGCCATCCGGCCCTGGCCGAGCGGGTCACGGCGATGGTGAGCCTCGCCGGCTCGATCGGCGGCTCGATCCTGGTCGACGATCTGCCCGATGCGATCTTCGAGCGCGGCGCGCGCCTCCGCCGATGGCTGCCGCTCGGCGGCCTGAAGAGCCTCGAAAGCCGGCGCCGGCAGCGGTGGCTCGAGAGCGCCGCACTGCCCGCGCAGGTCAGGCTGTACAACCTGGTCAGCCATGCCAGGCGGCCGCGGATCTCGGGCGTGCTTCGAGCCTCCTACGAACGGCTCCGGTGGATCGACGCGCGAAACGACGGCCAGGTTCTGGCCAGGCATCAGGTGGTGCCGGGGAGCACGCTGCTCGCGGAGTTGAACGCCGATCACTGGGCGGTGGCGTTGCCGCTCGCGCAGCGCCATCCATGGCTCCGCCGCGTCGGCCTCGGGGCCAACGACTACCCACGCGAGATTTTGCTCGAGGCGGTCCTGAAGCACATCGAGGAGGACCTGCTCGACCCGCGGACGACCGGCGCCCCCTGATCTCAGGGCTGCTGCAGCTTCTCGGGGTCGGCCGCGGCCGCGCGCAACCGCGCGACGATCGTCCGGCACTCCGCCGCCGACAGCGCCGGCCGCACATCGCTGCCACCGGCCTGCGCCTGGCGCAGCGCGGGGTACCAGTCGCCGGGGTTTGGCAGGTCGCCGGCCAGCCGGGGGATCAGATGGAGGTGGAGGTGCATCACGGTCTGCCCCGCCTCAGGGCCGTCCTGCAACGTCCAGTCCATGCCGGCGGCGTTGAACACGTTGACGAGCAGCGCCGAGACGTTCCGCGCGAAAGCGGCGAGCGAGGCGACCTCGAGGTCGGCGAGATCGAGCAGCCGGGCGACGTGGCGGTCGGGCACGATGAGGCTGTGACCGGGCAGAATCGGCTTCAGGTTGATCAGCGCCCGGATCCCGGGCGCGCTCGCGAAGGTCATGGCGTCCGCTTCGCCCGGGCAGAAGGGGCAAGGGTTCATCGGACGCGTTCAGTGGTCCTTGAGAAAGCCGACCAGGGCCTCGAGGGTGGCATCGGGCTGCTCGACCATCATCATGTGCCCGACAGCCTCGAGCACGACGAGGCGCGCGCCGGCAATCGCCGCCGCGAGCTTCTGCCCCGCGCGAAGCGGCGTCATCCGGTCGAGCCGGCCGCACAGCACGAGCGCCGGGCACCGGACCGCCGCCGCGGCCTCGAGCCCGCGGCCGTAGCCGTCGCAGGCGGCGAGATCGGTCAGTAGACGCGGACCGGTCGACTGGCCGAGCAGCTTCAGCGCATGGCCGAGCATCCAGCTCCCGGGCGCGCGGTGCCCCCCAAAGTGGCCTGCCGGTCCGAACCCCCAGTCGCAGATCAGCTCGGCGGCCAGCGGCTCGGGCCGGGCCGCAGCT
>DASUSF010000064.1:0-11814 GCA_036375275.1 Geminicoccaceae bacterium
AGGCCGAATACGAGCGGCAGGCGGACCAGCCGCCGCTGATCCGGGTCCGCCTGCAGACCCGCCTCGTGCGCCTGCCGCGGCGGACGTCGCTCGCCGCGACGTCGGTCGAGCACACGGTGCGTGCCGAGGGCACCTCGGTCGAGGCCGTCGTGCAGGCGTTCGACGAGGCGTTCGGCAAGGTGGTGAGGCGGGTGGTCGAATGGTCGATCCAACGCGTCGCCGAGGCCGAGACCACCGCACCGGGCTGACCGCGCGGCGCGCGCCGCGCCCGGGCGTCCTGCCCCAGCCGCCTCCTGCCGCCGAATTATCCGCACCCACTGGCGCGACGCGCAGGCGGCGAGATGATATCGGATTGATACATTCGTTCCCGATACATATCTGGCCGACATAGCAGCGGCCGCTGGAGTGATCGGGGGAGCGATGGACGTCAAGACTCTGTGCCTCGGGGTGCTCACCGAGGGCGACAGGACCGGCTACGAGATCAAGCAGCGCTTCGAGGAAGCGTTCAACCACTTCTTCGGCGCCGGCTTCGGCTCGATCTATCCGGCGCTCGCCGAGCTCACCCGGCGCGGCCTCGTGACCTGCGAGAGCGTCGAGCAGGAGAAGCGCCCGGACAAGAAGGTCTACAGCCTGACGCCGGCGGGGCGGAAGGCGCTGGTCGACGAGCTGGTCGCGACGCCGCCGCGGCACAAGGTCCGCTCCGAGTTCCTGGTGCTGATGTACTTCGCGCACCTCCTGCCGCCCGAGCGGGTGGCGGAGATCACCGAGCAGATGGTCGCGCACTGGCGGCCGGTGATCGAGGGCATCGAGCGCTGCGTACTGGCTTCGGATGCGGCGGAAATCCAGCCGGGCATGCGCTTCGCGGCCGGCTTCGGGCGCGCGGTGCTGGGCGCGGCCGCCGCGTACGTCGACCAGAACAGGCAAGACCTCGTGGCAGCGGTGGCCGGACGGACGCCGGGCGAAGCCGCGCTCGCGGCTGCGGAGTAGGACCATGCGCATCCGATCGGCTCACCTGATCGCCGGCGCGCTCGCGCTCGCGCTGGCCGGCTGGCTCGCCTCGGGCCAGCTCGGCGCGGAGCTCACGCCGCCGGACGCCGAGGAGGACGCCGGCGCTCTCGTGGCGGAGGGCGCCGAGCCCTTCGCCGTCCGGGTCGGCGCCAGCGAAGCCGCGCCGATCCGGCGCGAGGTGGTGCTCAACGCCCATACCGAGGCCGCGCGCGACGTCGAGATCCGCGCCGAGACCAATGGCCGGGTGATCGAGGTCGGCGCCGAGCGGGGCGCCGAGGTGGCGGCGGGCGACCTGCTGGTCCGGATCGATCCGCGCGAGCGCGAGGCTCTGGTGCGCGAGGCCGAGGCGACGCTCCGCCAGCGCGAGCTGGAGTTCGAAGCCGCGACCAAGCTCGGCGAGAAGGGCTTCCAGGCCGAGACCAAGGTCGCCGAGGCCGAAGCCGCGCTCGAAGCCGCCCGGGCGGCGCTCGAGCGCGCCCGGATGGACCTCGGGCACACCAGGATCAGAGCGCCCATGTCGGGGATCCTCGAGCTGCGCCCGGTCGAGGTCGGCGACTTCGTCGACATCGGCGATCCGATCGCGATCCTGATCGAGCAGGACCCCTTCCTGGTCGCGGGCGACGTGGCCGAAAGCGAGGTCGGGCAGCTCGCGCCCGGCATGACGGGGCAGGCCGAGCTGATCACCGGCGACCGGGTCGAGGGCCGGATCAGCTACATCGCGAGCCGGGCCGATCCCGCGACCCGGACCTTCCGGGTCGAGCTCGAGGTGCCGAACCCTGATGGTGGGCTGCGGGCCGGGATCAGCGCCCGGCTGAGGATCGCGACCGAGGAGGTGCTGGCGCATCGGGTGCCGGCCTCGCTGCTCGCGCTCGACGACCGGGGCGTCCTCGGGATCAAGGCGGTCGACGGCGACGGCCGGGTGAGCTTCCACCCGGCCCGCATCGTCCGGGCCGAGAACGACCGGCTCTGGCTGGCCGGCCTGCCGGAGACGCTTCGGGTGATCACGGTCGGCCAGGGGTTCGTTCGGGAGGGCGACCCGGTCCGGGTAGAGGACGGCGGCTCGCTTCATCGCGCGGCCCCGCTGGTGGCGGAGCGAGGCTCGTGAACCGCCTGATCGAAGCCAGCTTCGCGCGCTCGCGCACCGTCCTGCTGCTGCTTCTTCTCCTCCTGGTCGCGGGTGTCCAGGTCTACCTGACGATCCCCAAGGAGGCGGATCCGGACGTCCAGATCCCGATCGTCTATGTCCAGATGGGTCACGAGGGGATCTCCCCCGAGGATGCCGAGCGCCTGCTGGTCCGGCCGATGGAGCAGGAGCTGCGGGCGATCGAGGGCGTCAAGGAGATGCGCTCGTACGCCAGCGAGGGCTCGGGCTCCATCACCCTCGAGTTCGAGGCCGGGATCGACATCGACGACGCGCTGACGGACGTGCGCGAGAAGGTCGACAAGGCGAAGTCCGAGCTGCCGGCCGAGACCGACGAGCCGATCGTCGACGAGGTCAATCTCGCGCTGTTCCCGGTGCTGGTGGTCGCGCTCTCCGGCGACGTTCCCGAACGCAGCCTGCTCAGCCATGCGCGCGAGCTCGAGCGGCGAGTCGAGGAGCTGCCGAGCGTGCTCGAGGTCGAGATCGCGGGCGAGCGCGAGGAGCTCCTCGAGGTGGTGATCGACCCGGTGCTGGTCGAGAGCTACGGCTTCGAGCTCGAGCAGCTGCTCACGATCGTCTCGCGCAACAACCGGCTGGTCGCGGCGGGCGCGCTCGACACCGGCGACGGTCGCTTCGCGGTCAAGGTGCCGGGCGTGTTCGAGACACCCGCGGACGTGCTGAACCTGCCGATCAAGACGGTCGGCGACCGGGTGGTCCGGGTCCGGGACGTCGCGAGCGTGCGGCGGACCTTCAAGGACCCGGAAGGGTTCGCCCGGATCGACGGCCGGCCGGCGCTGGCGCTCGAGGTGAAGAAGCGGATCGGCGCCAACATCGTCGACACCGTCGCGGACGTGCGCCGGGTGGTCGGCGCCGCGCAGGCGGACTGGCCGGACGCCCTCGCGGTCGACTTCATCCAGGACAAGTCCGACAACATCGAGAGCATGCTCCTGGACCTCCAGAACAACGTGCTCTCGGCGATCATCCTGGTCATGATCGTGGTTGTGGCGGCCCTCGGGCTGCGCTCGGCCGGGCTGGTCGGGCTCGCCGTCCCGAGCTCGTTCCTGACCGGCATCCTGGTGCTCGGCAGCCTCGGCCTGACGGTCAACATCGTGGTGTTGTTCTCGCTGATCCTCGCGGTCGGCATGCTGGTCGACGGCGCGATCGTCGTGACCGAGCTCGCCGACCGGAAGATGGCCGAGGGCATCGACCGGCGGACCGCCTTCCTGATCGCGGCGCAGCGGATGGCGTGGCCGATCACGACCTCGACCGCGACGACCCTCGCCGCCTTCATGCCGCTTCTCTTCTGGCCGGGCATCGTCGGCGAGTTCATGCGCTACCTGCCGATCACCCTGCTCGCGACGCTCGCCGCCTCGCTCCTGATGGCGCTGGTGTTCCTGCCCAACCTCGGGGCCCTGATCGGCAAGGCGGAGGTCGCCGACCCGCGCACCATGAAGCTGCTCTCGGCCGCCGAGGGGGGCGATCTCGGCGAGCTTCGCGGGCTCGCCGGCTGGTACGTCCGCGTCCTTCGGCGCCTGCTCCGCCGTCCGGTGCTGGTCCTGGTCGGCGCGGTGCTGGTCGCCGTCGGCTCCTACGCCAGCTATGGCCTGTTCGGTCGCGGGGTCGAGTTCTTCCCGGATGTCGAGCCCGAGATGGCGCGCCTCCAGATCCACGCGCGCGGCGACCTCTCGGTGCACGAGCGCGACCGGCTGGTGCACGAGTTCGAGGAGCGGATCCTCGACGTCCCGGGGATCGACACGGTCTACACCCGAACCAGCGTCGGCTTCGACGGCGAGGACATCGACGAGGACGTGATCGGCCTGATCCTGCTCGAGTTCGACGACTGGCGCGAGCGCGCGCCGGCGGCCGACATCCTGGCCGAGATCCGCGGGCGCACCTCGGACCTCGCCGGCATTCAGCTGGAGGTCAGGAAGGGGGAGGCGGGCCCGCCGGTCGGCAAGCCGATCCAGGTCGAGCTGTCGTCCCGCGATCCGGGCCGGCTGGCACCGGTGGCGGCGGAGGTGCGCCGCCACATGGACCGGATGGAGGGCCTGGTCGACGTCACCGACTCGCGACCGGCGCCCGGCATCGAGTGGCGCTTCGAGGTCGACCGCGAGCAGGCCGGCCGCCTGGGCGCGGACGTCGCCCTGGTCGGGAGCTTCGTCCAGCTGGTGACCAACGGCATCCTGATCGGCGAGTACCGCCCGGACGACGCCGACGACGAGGTCGACATCCGGGCCCGCTTCCCGCTCGAGTCGCGCTCGCTCGAGCAGCTCGGCCGCCTCCGGGTGAACGGTGCCGACGGCCCGGTGCCGATCACGAGCTTCGTCGAGCGGCGCCCCGCGCCCAAGGTCGGCACCCTGGAGCGGGTCGACGGCGAGCGGATGCTCGAGGTCTCCGCCGACGTCGAGGAAGGCGTGCTGGTCGACGACAAGGTGCAGGAGATCCGGGCGTGGCTCGCGGCTCAGGACATGGATCCCTCGATCAGGGTCACCTTCAAGGGCGAGGACGAGGAGCAGAAGGCGGCGCAGGACTTCCTAAGCAAGGCCTTCGGGGTGGCCCTGTTCCTGATCGCGATCATCCTCGTGACCCAGTTCAACAGCTTCTATCAGGCGCTCCTGATCCTTTCCGCGATCGTCTTCTCGACCGTCGGCGTGCTGCTCGGCCTGCTGGTCACGCAGCAGCCGTTCGGGATCGTGATGAGCGGGGTCGGCGTGATCGCGCTCGCCGGGATCGTGGTCAACAACAACATCGTGCTGATCGACACCTACAACGAGCTGCTGAAGCGCGGCCTCGAGCCGTTCGAGGCGGTGCTCCGCACCGCGGCTCAGCGCCTCCGCCCGGTGCTGCTGACCACGATCACGACCATCCTCGGCCTGATGCCGATGGTGCTGAAGCTCAACGTCGATCTGGTCGGCCGGGAGATCACGGTGGGCGGGCCCTCGACCGACTGGTGGGCGCAGCTCGCCTCGGCGGTCGCGGGTGGCCTCGCCTTCGCGACCCTGCTGACCCTGGTGCTCACGCCCTGCCTCCTGATGCTCGGCGCCCGCGCCGGCGCCTGGTGGACCAGGCGGCGCGCGACACTGGCCCCTGCGGCGGAGGCGCCGCTCGGCTGATCGCCGCCCGCAGGCCCTCAGGGTGCGGCGTCAGGGTGCGGCGGTCGCCGCCGGGCGTGGCGCCGTCGGCGGGCCCGGGGGCGCGGTCCGGCGCAGCCAGATCGCGAGCTTGCCCTCGCGGCCACGGACGGGCACCTCGCCGGCGGGCACCAGGCCGGAAAGGTCCGGCTCCCCGGGCTCCTCGCGCAGGCGCTCGACCAGGGCGCCGCTGACCACGAGGTCGGTCGCGAAGTCGCGGGTAAGGCGCTCGATGCGCGCGGCGACGTTGACCGCATCGCCGAGCACGGTGAAGTCGAGCCGCTCGCCGCCGCTGATGTCGCCCTGCACCACCTGGCCGTAGTGGACGCCGATGCCGACCTCGATGGTCGGCTCGCCCCGGGCCGCGCGCTCGGCGTTCAGCGCGGCGACCGCCTCGATCATCGCCCGCGCGCAGGCGAGCGCCCGGGTCGCGTCGTCGGCCGCGGGGTCGGGTGTGCCGAAGGTCGCCATCAGGCCGTCGCCGGTGTACTTGTCGAGGGTGGCGCCGTGGGCGAAGACGCAGGTCGAGAGCCGGGCGTGAAGGTCGCGGAGCAGCGCCACTACCGGCTCCGGCGGGAGCCGCTCGCACAGCGCCGTGAAGCCCTTGATGTCGATGAACAGGATCGCGATCGGCTGCCGCCGGACGTCGCCGAACGGCTGCTCGCGGCCGGCCAGCGACGGCACCAGGTTCGGGGAGAAGTAGCGGGCGAGGTTGGTGCGCTCCCGCTCCGCTGCCGCCTGCCGGTGCACGATCCGCCGGGCGCGCTGCACGACCAAGGCCAGGATGCCTGCGACCAGGAGCACCACGAAGGCCTTCTTGATCTGGATGTTGACGTGGACGAGGTCGGGCCGGAGGAAGGCCCGCACCGTCTCGTCCAGCGTGCTCGCGCTGGCGAACGGGCCTGCGGACTCGGTGATCACGCCCGGCGTCATGACGATCAGCGCGACCCCCGCCGCCCACGGGACGACCAGGCAGACCGCGGTCCAGAGCACGAGCGCCGGGCTGAGGGTGAGGGCCGAGCCGGCGAGCAGGACGAACAGGAAGACCACGTTGGCGTAGCGCAGCGCCAGCGCGGGCGGCGGCTGCACGTCGAGCAGCGGATTCGGCGCGAGGAGCACCGCGGCCAGGAGGACGCCGTCGCAGGCGGCGAACGCGAAGGCGTGCCAGGAGCGCGCATGGCCGCCTTTGAGGAGGCCGAGCTGGATCAGACCGAGACCGAGGAAGATCAGGATGAAGGTGTGATGGAAGAGGGTCCAGGGCTGGGGCAGCGCGATCACCAGCCAGAGCGCGATCGCGACCAGCGCCACCAGACGCGCCTTGATCGCGAGCTCGACGCCGCGCCGCGCCTCCCGCTCGAGCGCCTGACGGACGGCCGCGCTGCTCGGGGCAGGGGGGCCTCGCACCTCCCGCGGCAGCCAGCGCATCGGTCCGGGCGTCCGCGCTTCCCGGGTCCGCCGGCTCAAAGCTGGCTCGGCAGGACCCGGTCCGGCGGGCGATGGCCGTCGACGAAGGTCTTGATGTTGATCAGCACCTTCTCGCCCATGTCGATCCGGCCCTCGATCGTGGCCGAGCCCATGTGCGGCAGCAGGACGACGTTGTCGAGCTCGCGCAGGCGCGGGTTGATGACCGGCTCGTGCTCGAACACGTCGAGCCCGGCGCCGGCGATCTCGCGGCTGCGCAGGAGGCGCGTCAGCGCCGCCTCGTCGATCACCTCGCCCCGTGACGTGTTGACCACGATCGCCTGCGGCCGCAGGAGCTTCAGCCGTCGCGCCGAGAGCAGGTGGAAGGTTGCGGGCGTGTGCGGGCAGTTGACGCTGATGATGTCCATCCGGGCGAGCATCTGGTCCAGGCTCTCCCAGTAGGTCGCCTCGAGCTCGGTCTCGAGGTCTTCCGGCACCCGGCGCCGGTTATGGTAGTGGATGGTGAGCCCGAAGCCGCGGGCGCGGCGCGCGATCGCGGTGCCGATCCGGCCCATGCCGAGGATGCCGAGGCGCTTCCCGGTGATCCGGTGGCCGAGCATCGCAGTCGGGCTCCAGCCGTGCCATTCCCCCGAGCGCGCGATCCGCTCGCCCTCGACCACCCGGCGGGCGACCGCGAGGATCAGCGCCATGCTCATGTCGGCCGTGTCCTCGGTCAGCACGCCCGGCGTGTTGGTGACCGTGATGCCGCGGCTGTAGGCGGCCTCGACATCGATGTGGTCGACGCCGGTGCCGTAGTTGGCGATCAGCCGGAGCGCGTCGCCGGCATGGGCGAGCACGCCGCTGTCGATCCGGTCGGTGACCGTCGGCACCAGCACCTCGGCGGTCCGTACCGCCTCGATCAGCGCGGTCCTGTCGAGCGGGGTGTCGGCCTCGTTGAGGCGGGCGTCGAACAGCTCCATCATCCGGGTCTCGATCACCTCGGGAAGCTTCCGGGTGACGACCACGAGCGGCTTTCTGCGCGCCATGAGCTGCCTCCGCCTGAGCACGGTCGTTCCATGGGTTAGCAGAACTGCCCCGCCCGCAGAAGGGCGGCGCGGAAAGCTCTTGCGGTCCGGCCGCGGGCGGCGCTAACCGTTCCGCGCCGGACGGATCCACAAGCGGAAGGAACGGATCGATGCCGCCGTCACGCGGCCGCGGGCTCGCGCTCCTCGGCCTTTCGATCGTGCTGACCCTGCTGGCCGCGCCGGCGGGCCGGGCGCAGGTCGAGCAGGCGGGCCGCAGCACGGGCCTGCCGGTGCCGCGCTTCGTCTCGCTCGCCTCGGACCGGGTCAACGTCCGCTTCGGCCCCGGCAAGGAGTTCGAGATCGCCTGGGTGTTCGCGCTCCAGGGGCTGCCGGTCCAGATCGTGGCCGAGTTCGACACGTGGCGGAAGATCCAGGATCACGAGGGCGACACCGGCTGGGTCCATTCGAGCCTGCTCTCCAGCCGCCGGACGATCATGATCGAGGACGAGCTGCGTGAGCTGAAGCGCACCCCGAGCGCCGATTCGCGGGTCGTGCTCCGCGCCGAGCCCGGCGTCGTGGGCCGGCTGTTCGACTGCGAGGAGAACTGGTGCCGGGTCGAGATCGCGGGCCAGCGCGGCTGGCTGCGCCGGGACGAGTTCTGGGGAACGATACCGGGCGAGATCGTGCGCTGAGCCGAAGCGCCGGACGCGCTCAGGCGCCGGCGGTCCGCCGGAGCCGGACGATCACCTCGACCCGCTCGATCTGCGCGCCCTCGGGCGCCGCGGGCAGCCGGCTGATCTCGACCTCGTCCGCCGCGATGTCGACCAGCTCGCCGGTCGCCTCATCGAAGAAGTGGTGGTGGTGCGAGGTGTTGGTGTCGAAGTAGCTCTGGCCCATGTCGACCACGACCTCGCGCAGCAGCCCGGCCGAGGTGAACTGGTGGAGCGTGTTGTAGATGGTCGCCAGCGAGATCGCGATCCCGATGCTCCGCGCCTCGTGGAACAGATCCTCGGCGGTCACGTGCCGCGGCCCCCGCTCGAGAAGCAGCTTGGCGAGCGCGAGCCGCTGCCGGGTCGGGCGGAGCCCGGCGGCCTTGAGCCGGTCCAGCACGCTTGCATAGGTTCTGTTGTCCAGTGACACCACCCGACCCCTCTATCCGACCTTCTGCGCGGGCCACGAGCGGACCCCCGCCGGCGTCCGGCGCCGGCCGCAATCAGGACAGAAGTGGTCCTGTATGCGGATGGAGTCAAGCCGATCCGCGGCGGGATCAGTAGCCCGTCCGGATCCGCTCGACCAGCTGCCGCACCGTCGGGATGAACCCGTTCGAGTAGAACGGGTCGCGCTTGAACCGGTACACGTTGTGCCCGGAGAACATCAGCTCCTGGTCGATGTCGCCGTCGTGCGAGATGTTCTGCAGCGTCTTCTGGATGCAGAAGGAGCGGGGGTCGGGCGGATGCCCGGTGGTGTTGTTGTCGTGATGGGTCGACCAGTTGCTGAACTTGCAGGCCGAGAGGCAGCCCATGCACTCGATCTGGTCGCGTCGGATCTGCTGCGCCCTGCTCGGGTGGACGTAGATCAGGGTGTCGTCCGGCGTCTTCATGGCCTGGCTGTGGCCGGCCTCGACCCAGCGCTCGATCCGCGCCACGTCCGCCGGCTGGACGTAGACCGAGCGGCCCCGGCTGCCGAAGGGGATCGGCGCGACCAGCCCACGCTCCTGATCCGGCTCGGTCGCGAACGCGACCTGGCGCTCGGACCGCTGCACGAGCTCCTCCAGGAAGTCGTTGCGCACGGCGGAGGAATAGAACCCGGTCGGGCTGAAGCGGTGGAGCAGCACGTCGCCCTCGTCGAGCTCGACGATGCGTCGCTTCCAGGCCTCGGAAATCGGGCTCTCGCGGGTCAGCAGGGGGCGGGTCCCGAACTGGAACGCGACCGGACCGATCTCGTCGTTGTCCAGCCAGTCGTCGAACTCGCGGAGGTGCCAGACCCCGCCCGCCATGATGATGGGGGTCTCGCCGAGGCCGGCCTCGCGCATCGTGTTCCTGAGCTGCACGACCCGCGGATACGGATCTTCCGGCGTCGCCGGATCCTCGCTGTTGGACAGGCCGTTGTGCCCGCCGGCCCGCCAGGGGTCCTCGTAGACCACCGCCCCGAGCCACTCCGAGACGCGGTAATAGGCGCGCTTCCAGAGCGCTCGAAAGGCGCGCGCCGAGGAGACGATCGGATAGTAGTGGACGCTGTAGCGGGCCGCGATGTCGGCGAGGCGGTAGGGCATGCCCGCGCCGCAGGTGATGCCGTGGATCAGGCCGCGAGCCCCTTCGAACACGCCGTGCAGCACGCGCTCGCAGCCGCCCATCTCCCACAGCACGTTCATGTGCAGGCGACCCGCGCCGCCGCGGACGTCATGCGCGATCCGGGCCTGGCTGATCGCGGCGAGGATCGAGTGGCTGATCAGCTCCTCGTGGCGCTCCTGGCGGGTGCGACCGCGGAAGATCAGCGGGATCCGCTCGCCGTGCTGGTTGATCAGGTCGCCGTTGACGCCCGAGAAGGTGCCGACGCCACCGGCCGCCGCCCAGGCCCCGCTGGACAGGCCGTTCGAGATCGACACGCCCTTGCCCCCCTCGATCAGGGGCAGGACCTCGCGGCCCGAGAGGACCAAAGGCTTCAGATCGATCACAGGGAGACGCCTCCTGCGTGGCTGCTGCCGTCCGGACACGTGCGCCGGGCACGACAATGAGGGGGCCGCCGCGACGGGACGCCCGCAGTTACCCAATCATGACAGATTTAAGGTCGCGTTCTGGCCGACTCAAGGGCGGCCCCGGCAGTGCGTCGCCGCAGCGCCGGGGCCGGAGGTCAGCCGGCGCGGCGCTGGCGCCGCCGGGGATCGCGCCTCGGACCCCGCTCGTCGCCGTCCTCGGCGCGCGGCTCCCGCGGCGGCCGGGGCTCGCGCGGCGGCAGCTCGAGCTCCTCCCCGGTCTCCTGATCGACCGCCCGCATGCTCAGCTTGACCTTGCCGCGGTCGTCGATCGCCAGGACCTTGACCTTCACCGTGTCGCCTTCGTTGACGACGTCGGTCACCTTCGCCACCCGCTCGTTCTTGAGCTCCGAGATGTGGCAGAGGCCGTCCTGGCTGCCGAGGAAGTTGATGAAGGCGCCGAAGTCGACCACCCGCACCACCTTGCCGGTGTAGATCTGCCCGACCTCGGGCGAGCTGGTCAGCCCGCGCACCCAGTCGACCGCCTGCTGGCCGGCGAGCGCATCCGTGGACGCGATCTTGACCGTGCCGTCGTCGTCGATGTCGATCTTGGTCTTGGTCGTCTCGCAGATCTCCCGGATCATCTTGCCGCCCGGCCCGATCACCGCGCCGATCTTGTCCTGCGGGATGTGGATGATGCTGATCCGCGGGACGGTCTCGCGCATCTCCTCGCGCGCCCCGCTCAGGCCCTTGGCCATCTCGCCGAGGATGTGGATCCGGCCGTCGCGCGCCTGGGTCAGCGCGGTGCGCATGATCGCCTCGGTGATCCCGGCGATCTTGATGTCCATCTGCAGCGACGTGACGCCGACGTCGGTGCCCGCGACCTTGAAGTCCATGTCGCCGAGATGGTCCTCGTCGCCGAGGATGTCGGACAGCACGGCGACCCGCTCACCCTCCTTGATCAGGCCCATGGCGATGCCGGCGACCGGCCGCTTGAGCGGCACCCCCGCATCCATCAGCGCGAGGGAGCTGCCGCACACCGTCGCCATTGAGCTCGAGCCGTTGGACTCGGTGACCTCGGAAACCACGCGGATGGTGTAGGGGAACTCGTCCTTCGGCGGCAGCAGGGGGTGGACCGCCCGCCAGGCGAGCTTGCCGTGACCGATCTCGCGCCGGCCGGGCGTGCGCAGGAAGCTCGCTTCGCCGACCGAATAGGGCGGGAAGTTGTAGTGCAGCAGGAAGGACTCCCGGTAGTCGCCCTCGAGGGCGTCGATCACCTGCTCGTCCTGGCCGGTGCCGAGGGTCGTGGCCACCAGCGCCTGGGTCTCGCCGCGGGTGAACAGCGCGCTGCCGTGGACCCGGGGCAGCACCCCGACCTCGGCCTGGATCGGCCGGACGCTCACGAGGTCGCGGCCG
>DASUSF010000065.1:0-9580 GCA_036375275.1 Geminicoccaceae bacterium
CCAGGATCGGCCGCGGGCCGGGCCTCAGGAAGGCCGATCCGAACGGGCCCCGCACCTCGACCGGATCGGCGGGGCGCAGGCCCTCCTTGACGTAGCGGCTCCCGATGCCTTCGGGATGCGACCGGATGTGGAACTCGAGAAGCGGCTCGCCCGGCGTGCTCGCCATGGAGTACGGGCTCGGCGGCAGATTGCTGAAGCCGAGCTCGACGTACTGGCCGGGCAGGAAGAAGAGCGGAGCGCCCTGCACCTTGAGCCGCAGCCGGCTGACCTCAGCGGTCAGCCTGTCGACGCTCACCGTCCGGCCGCGCACGCGGCGCACCCCAGGCGCTTCGTCGGTTTTCGTCCCCAGCCACGCCACGCGTACGTCGCTGAGCGGCGTGGCGCGGCAGGCGAGGATCAGGCCGTCCTCCACCTCCTGGTCGCTCAGCGCCTCCGCCGCATAGTCGTCCATCGCCACCCGTCCGTCGAGCAGGCGCGAACGGCAGGAGCCGCAGTTGCCGGCGCGGCAGCCGTGCGGGTAGGGCAGACCGGCTTCGATCGCCGCATCGAGGATCGTCCCGCGCTCCAGCTCGAGCTCTGCGCCGCAGCTGGTGATGACCACTCGCACCGGCGCCAGCCGCTACTGCAGGCGCAGCCGGAGCGGATGAAGGTGCTGCGAATGCCGGGTCTGGCTGTGGTTGAAGACGGCGACCCACATGTAGAGGTCCCTTCCGGCGCGGAAGGGGATGTCGAACCTCGACCCGGTGTCGAGATCGCGCCCGACCTCCAGGGTCCAGAAGCCGTCCCGCCACTCCGCACCGGCGGCGAGGTCGCCGCGATCGCCCCCGAATGCGCCCTTGATCACCACGCCCGGCAGCACCGTGCCTTCGGGGTAGGTGTCGAGGGACGGATCGTAGGGGACGACCTCGCTGGCGTGGAGATACCATCGGCCACTGTCGCCCGAGGTCGACGCCAGATCGGCTTCCACGAACTGGTCCAGGACCTCGGGCCGGGCGGGCAGGAACCTGGGCTGCACCCTGGCGTCGCCGAGCGGCCTGTCGGCGTCGAGCTTGATCCAGTTGAGGGCATAGCCGCCACCGCTCGCCGGATCCTGGCTGTAGCCGCCGGTGTAGCGCGCGCCCGCCTGGTCGGACGGCCGCGGCGGGCCGAAGAAGTTGTCGTCGACCCGGGCCGGCTGCATCCCGCCGGTGCGGACGCTCTTCCAGTGCCACATGTCGAGCAGGGAGCCGTCCTCGGTGAAATGCAGGCCCCGGGTCGCCGGCTGGTGAGGCCCTTCGATCAGGTTCTGGCCGAGATGGACGGTGCCTGAGGCCAGCTTCGGCGTCTCGGCGAGCGCGACGGCGAACTTGTCCTCGTAGTACTCGTCCTCGTCGTTGATCTCGTACCGGCTCTGCATGACCTTCCAGCCGCCGCTCGTCTTGACCAGCGGCAGATGCTTCTGGCTGCGCTGGGGATCGGACCAGCGGAAGCGAAAGTAGACCCGGGCGCCGTCGTGCACCGCCTTGACCTCGACGGTGGTCTCGCCGCCGGGCAGGTTGGCGCCACGCGCCGTCTGGATCCTGGCCGCCGGCTGCGCCCGCCAGACGGTGTCGGCGGGATCGCCATCGAGCCGCGGCGGCCCGGCGACGCGAGCGATCGCGTAGGACGCATGCACGGCGCTGTCCGTAAAGGCCGCGCCCGTGACCGCCACGGCGGCGAAGAGGACGGCCAGGCCGGCCGCCGCGGCGTAGTCCAGCCGCGGCCTGAACATCTTCCAGAAGGTGCCGGTCTTCAGCTGGCTCAGGACGTGGACCAGGATGTAGCCCAAGAACGCGATCGCGAGCAGTCCGTGGAACGTCGCCAAGCCGGCCTGGGAGAGGCCGAAGGTCGTGTTGCGGTAGAGCATCCAGCCGGTCAGGGCCATCAGCCCGACCAGGACGAAGGCGACATTGTAGATCAGGATGTTGATGGCGAACCAGGTCGAGAGGTTGGACCACCACCTGCCGCGGCGGCGCAGGCGCTGCCAGACCGACCGGTTCAGCGCGACCCGCACGGCCTGGCGGCTGCGCCACAGGAAGGCGCCATAGGAGATGGCGATGAAGGTCAGGATCCAGGCCGACCAGACGTGCCAGAGGATGACCGCTCCCTCGGGAAGAACCGGCACCAGGGGCCCGGCGATCCGGCCAGCCGTGCTTTCTCCATAGTCGGACGCGATGCGCAGCCCGGTGGCGAGGCTCACCAGCAGCGCCGCCACCAGTCCCCAATGCAGCAGAAAGGTGAACGCATCGACCCGCGGCCTCGCCCGACGACGCTGCGTCGACTCGTCCCCCATTACGGCCCTGGTCCACGGTGCTGAGGTTGTCCCGAGCTGCATGGATATACCCGTTCATCCATTTGACAAAGAGGGCTTCGTATCGAAATATCCTAAAATGGTACGATAGTTTTACTTAATTTTGCCAGCGTTCTGGTGGGCGTTGACTGGCGGGAGCAAGGAAGCGTTAAGCCTTCCATGTCATCTCTTGGCCTATTGCCGTGGCACCGAGGGAGCCGGAGATGTTTGCGCACAGGTTGACGATGCCCTTGCTCCTCGCCGGGCTGGCCGGCGGTCCGGCGCTGGCGGAAGCGCCGCAGGTCCTCGAAGCTCCGGTCTGGAGCGGGACGATCGTCGTGGACGGCGACGTCGGCGACTGGGCGCGGATCGAGCCGCTCACCGTGCCGCTCTCCGGCACCGGCGGCGCCGCGGAGGTGCAGCTGAAGGCCGTCGTCCGCGACGGTCGCATCTACATGATGGCGACCTGGGCGGACGGCACACGCGGCGACCAGCACAAGCCCTACCGCTGGGACGCGGCGACCTACAGCTACAAGAAGACCGAGGACATGGAGGACCGTCTGGCGCTTTCCCTGCGCATCTCGGGAGAGTTCTCGGCCAACAAGCTTTCCGGCGCCGAGTTCACCGCCGACGTGTGGCATTGGAAGGCCCACCGCTCCAACCCGGTCGGCCTCGCGCACGACAAGGTGTGGCGCGTGTCCCGGACGCCATTCGAGAAATCGCGCGCCTTCAGGACGAGTGAGGGCGCGACCGTCCACCTGCTCCGCAGCAGTGACGCCGGCGACCAGCTCTACAAGTCGGTCCGCTACTACATGCCCGAGGCCGACCTGATGCCGTCGTACGAGCTCAACCCCAATGCCGCCGGCAGCATCAGCGACGTGCAGGCGAGCGGGGTGTGGCGGGACGGGCGCTGGTACCTGGAGCTCTCGCGCGCGCTCGACACGGGGCACGACGACGATGCGCCGGTGCCCCGGTCAGGCGACCTGGAGTTCGCGGTCGCGGTGTTCGACGGCATCGCGATGAATTCGGTCGACGGCGGCGACCACAGCTATTCCGGAAGGCTCATCCTCCGCACCAGCGGCGAGGAGTCGTCCTGACGGAGCACGACGGGCGCGCGCCATGGGGGCTGTTCTCGCGCTGGCGTCCAGCTGGCGGTCGCTCTCCGGCGAGGCCGTCGCCCGCCTGCTCACCTGGCGCCTCGCGAGACTCGGCCTGGTCCTGGCCGGCGCCGCCGTCCTCGCGGAGATCGGCCTCCAGCTGCACGACATCGGGGGCCTCTCCAGGGCCATGCAGCAGGACGCGCTGCCGGCTGCGATCGCCCAGCAGAAGCGGGCGATCTGGACCGAGCACCTCAGGAGCGCGGCCGACATCGTGGTGTTCGCGGACGAGGCGGAACGAGGCAACGCGCTGGCCAAGGCCGAGCAGCTGGCGGACAACCTGATCCGGAACGTCAGCCCCGAAAAGCGGCAGGCGGTCGAACATGGCCTGGCAGCGCTCATGCTCGCCGCCCAGGCGAGTCGGCGGGCCGCGCAACTGGATCGGGAGATCAAGCTCAAGCTCGCCGAGGCGAACGAGGTCATCGGCGACATGAGGGCCAATCTGGCCTCCATCGTCGAGGATTCTTCGGGCACGCTGGCGCGCCTGCTGCGTGACGCTGTCGAGCGGACCTTCCCCAACCGGCCATTGCGCGGGGACCTCGAGGAGGTGCTGGCGCTCAACACGACGAGCCAGGACCTGCTTGCGAGCCTGGACCGGGGCCGGATCCTGCTCGCCGATGCGCGGAGCATGGAACAGGAGGAGGAGGTGCAGCGCGCCGCCGCGCGCTTCGAGGCGATCGGTCACCAGCTCCGGGCCCGGGTCGAGACCCTGAGGGGCAACTCCGACTACGAGTACCTGCCCGACATGATCGAGCGCTTCCTCGCGCTCGGCCCCGTCTTCCGACACCGCCAGGCCGCGCTTCTCGCCGAGGCGCAGGCGCTGGACTGGAGCGGCGAAGCCAAGCGCCGCCTCGGCGTGCTGCGTGAGAACCTCAGCGCCGATGCGGCATCTCGGGCGGAAGCGCACCTCGCGTCGATCATCGCGGCGGCGCGTCGCGCCGCGTTCGCGTTCGCGCTCCTGTCCCTGCTCGCTCTGCTCGGCGCCGGGGCGGCCCTGGCGCGCGCCCGGAGGGGCCCGCTGGACGACGGCCTCGCCCAGCTGCCGGCCGACCCCTCGCCGCCTGGCGCGGCCTCGCGGACCGACCTCGAGAAGCACGCCATGACCCTGCGCCAGATGCACGTCGGGCTGGAGAACCTCGAGCACTGGCGCGACCATCTGCCTTCGCGGCTGCGGAGCACGCTCCGCCATCTGCTCGCTCGCCACGCCGACCATGATGGGCTGGATCCGCTCCCCACGACCTGCGCCCCGGAGCCGGTCGGCGAGCGCCGGATCTCCGAGGCGCACCGGTTCCCGCCCCTTCCGGAGGACGTGGAGGAACGGCTCGCGAAGCTGTTCGATCTCGTCTGGTCGTTCACCCGCGATCTGATCGCGCTCGGTCATGCGGCGACCGAGCAGCTGGTTGCGCCTGGAGACACCGAGGCCGGCCCCGACGCCGCCATGACGCCGGCGACGCGCATCGACATGATCGCGCTGGCGGTCGACGAGGCGGTGGCCCTGATCGGCTCCAGCCTCGACATCCTGAACCGCCGGACCCGCCTGCAGCCGCCTGATCCCGAGGCCTCCCTCGGCGCCGTGATCGACGCCATCGACCGCCTCAGCAGGGAGCTCACGGAGATTCGCGGACGCATGCTGCAGCCGCTTCCCGCGCCCGCACGCGCCGCGGCCTGACGCCGCTCCGACCGACCATGGCGACGGCGTTGTCTCCGCTCCTCTACAAGCACGATCTTTCGCTGGGGCTGGTGCCGAAGCTGACGTGCACGATGGCGCTCCTGCTCCTCTCCTTCGCCGTCGCGCAGACGTGGCTCAACATCCTGGCCCAGCAGCACACGATCGAGAGCCAGATCGTGAAGCGGGCTCGGACCACCGCCCTCGCGGTCGCTTCGCTCGCGGCACAGCGCACCGGTGAAGGTCATCAACGGGCGCTCGAGCACCTCCTCGACGATCTCGGCGGGCAGGAGAGCCTGACCTACCTGGCCGTGATCGACTGGGACGGCAGCCTGATCGTCGGCCGCGCGCCCGGACCGGCCGAGCTCCCGGGCCTGGTCGACGACCCGCTCAGCCGCGAGGCGCGGAACGAGGGACGAAGCGGCACGCGCCTCGATGCCGGCGTGCTGCATCTGGCGGTGCCGGTCGACTTTCCCACGAACCAGCGCGGCGCGGTCCAGATCGGCATGTCGACCGCAGGCATGACCAGCGAGGTCGCCGGGATGCGGCGCCGCAACATCGTCCTGATCATCGTCTTCCTGGCCGGCGCCGTGGTCGTCGCCTTCGCTCTCGCGCGCCGGATCACGCAGCCCCTGACCGACCTGATCGAAACCACCGAGGCCGTGGCGGACGGGCGGTTCGACGGTCGCGTCTCGGTCCGGACCCGGGACGAGCTCGAGCTCCTCGCGCAGGCGTTCAACCGGATGCTCGACCGGCTCGATGCAACCACGGTCTCGCGCGATTACCTCACCCACATTCTCCATTCCATGGCCGAGGGGCTCGTCGTGCTGAGCGCCGACGGTCGGATCACCCTCGCCAATCGCGCCATGGCCCGGCTGACCCAGTATCGGGAGAGCGAGCTCAAGGGGATGCTCTACGACCGCCTTTTGTCGTCCGGCGACCCGCGCTTCGGAGCGGCGTCCGATCTGATCGGCTCGGTCCAGCGCGACGGCTCGGTCGAAGGCATCGAAGGCCATTACCGGGCGCGCGACGGCCAGGCGATCGCGGTGCTGATCTCGGGGACCATCTTCAAGCACGCCGGGGCCGCCTCGAGCGGCATGATCTGCATCGCCCAGGACGACCGCGAGCGCCGGCGCCAGCAGGAGAAGGTCAGACGTCTCGCCTACTTCGACAGCGTCACCGGGCTCGCCAACCGCAGCCAGTTCGAGGCGGCGCTCGATCGGGCGCTCGCGCACGCGCGGCAGCTCGACCACAAGCTCGCCGTCCTGTTCCTCGACCTCGACCAGTTCAAGCGGATCAACGACACGCTCGGGCATGCCGTTGGCGACCTGCTGCTGAAGGGCTTCGCGGGACGGCTGGTCCGCTGCCTGCGCGGGTCCGATCTGGTGGCGGCGCCGGCCCCCCACATCGCCTCGCTGGCCCGGCTCGGCGGCGACGAGTTCACCATCCTGCTCTCGCGCATCCACGACGAGAACGAGCCGGTGACGGTCGCCCGGCGCATTCTGGACGCGATGCGCGAGCCCTTCCAGCTGGATCGGCACGAGGTGGTGATCGACGCCAGCATCGGCATCGCGATCTATCCCGACGACAGCGCCGATCAGGAGACCCTGCTGATGCACGCCGACGCCGCCATGTACCAGGCAAAGGCCGAAGCGCGCGGCACCTTCCGGGTCTTCGGCCCGCAGGACGAGGCCGAGGCGCTGGACCGCCTGGCACTCGAGCGGGATCTTCGCTGCGCGCTCGACCACGAGCAGTTGTTCCTCGCGTTCCAGCCGCAGCTCGACCTCGCGACCGACCGCGTGGTCGGCGCAGAGGCGCTGCTGCGCTGGGCCCACCCGCAGCGCGGCATCATCCCGCCGGACGCGTTCATCCCCTTGATCGAGGAGACCGGGCTGATCCAGCCGGTCGGCCAATGGGTGCTGCGTGCCGGCTGCGCCGAGGCGCGCCGCTGGCTGAAGCGCCCCGGCGGGCCGCTCCGCATCTCGGTGAACATCTCGCCACGGCAGCTCCGCGCCCCGGACTTCGTCGCCAGCGTCCGTGCCGTGCTGGACGAGGCAGGCCTTCCCGCCGAGCTGCTCGAGCTCGAGATCACCGAGGGAGCCGCGATGTCGGACCCCGAAGCGGTGGCGGTGAAGCTCAGGGAGCTCGCGGCGATGGGGGTCCAGCTCGCCATCGACGACTTCGGGACCGGCCATTCCTCGCTGACCTACCTCAAGCTCTTTCCGCTCGACCGGATCAAGATCGACCGTTCCTTCATCCGCGATCTGGTCCACGACGGCCGGGATGCCGAAATCGTCAACGCGATCATCGCCATGGCGCACCAGCTTCGCTTCCGGGTGATCGCCGAGGGCGTGGAGCGGAACGAGCAGCTCCTCATGCTGCGCGAGAAGGCCTGCGACGAGATCCAGGGCTACCTGCTCAGCCGGCCCCTCGCCAGCGCGGAGTTCGCCGACTGGCTCAACGCCGAGGTCAACGCCTCCCCGCGCCTGCGGCCAGACTTCCGACCGTGGACGCGAGCGCCGCGACCGGCAGATCAGTCCAGCAGCACGTCGTCCCGGGGCGGGAGCGGCGGGCTGTAGAGGACGATCAGCTCCAGGGTCACAGCACCCGTCGCGCGCACCTCGTGGACCAGGCCCGGGGGGATGCGGATCACGGTCCCGGGCCCGCAGGCGGCGGGCGGATCGTCGCCGAGGCGGACCTCGGCCTCGCCCGCGACGACGTAGATCACCTGATGGTGGTCCGGATGGGCGTGCGCCTCGGCGCGCCCGCCCGGCTCGAGGCGCCCGAGCACCATCTCGAGCCGGCCGCAGAAGTCCCGATCGACCAGGCGGACGTTCCGGGTCCCGGAGTGGCCCGGCGGCGCATAGACGGGGAGGTCATCGACGCGCTCGATGAGCTTCATGGCTCAGCCTCCTTTTCCAGGCACCGGATCCCGCCCGCCCTCCGACCCCGTCGCGGCGCCGGCGAGCGCCGGGACCAGCCAGAACTGCAGCATGCCGGCGAACGAGGCGGCCCAGGCGATCGAGAAGGACAGGAGATAGGCGTCGGTCATCTCCTTGAGCAGCCCGGACAGCCACGCGCCGAGCGCCGCCCCGAGACCGAGGCCGGTCGTGATCACGCCGTAGATGCTGCCGATGCCACCGCCCGGGAACAGGAGGGCGACCAGGGTCGAGACGATCGGCCCGCGGGCCCCCTGGCTGATGCCGAAGAACAGGATGAAGCCGTAGACCAGGACGAGCGAGGGCATCCAGGCGATCAGGATGATGCACGTGATTCCGGTCAGCGAGAAGAGGTAGGAGACCGTCACCATCAGGCGCCGGCCGAAGCGGTCGGCGAGCCAGCCGATGCTCATCATCCCGACCACCGAGAGCATGCCGGTGAGCCCGAACGCGGTCGCCGCCTGCAAGGGCTCGATCCCGTTCTCGATCAGGTACGCGACCGACTGGGGGAGGACGGCATAGGCGGCGAACCCGGTGAAGAAGAAGACGAAGAACAGGCCCCAGAACGCCTGGCTCCTGAACGCCTGCGCGATCCCCGGCCCCGAGCGCCCGCCGGGGGCCGCGGCCCGGCCGCGATTCCAGGTCGCCGAGCCCCGGCTCATCCGCCCGAGCGGCAGCACGACGACCGGCAGCAGGAGCGCCAGGATCCCGGCCCCGAGCATGATGTAGACGGTGCGCCAGTCGTGCCGCTGGAGCATGACCTGGGTCAGCGGCGTGAGCACCAGGACGCCGGCGCCGAGCGCGGCGTAGGCGAGGCCCATCACCGAGCCGAGGCGCCGCGTGAACCAGCGGCTGAGCAGGCCGGATGCGGAGACCATGCCGAGGGCCGCGACGCCGATGCCGACCAGGACCCCGATGCACAGATAGTACTGCCAGAGCGCGGTGACGTAGCCGGCGCCGAGCACGCCGGACCCCATCGCCAGCACGCCGAGGCCGTAGGACGCCCGGGCCCCGAGCCGGTCGAAGATCAGGCCCATGATCGGCGCGCCGAGCCCGTGCACCAGCATGTAGACCGAGTAGACCCCGGTCATCTCCGACCGGGTGACGCCCAACGAGCCCTGCACCGGCAGGAGGAACACGGCGAAGGTCTCGGAGACGCCGCGGGCGACCATGTTCATGCCGAAGGTGAGAACGACCACCAGCGTGATCAGGCGCCGCTCGTCGGCCTCACCCCCTTTCCGCTGCTCTCCCAACCGCCCGCTCCCGACCGCCCTCGACCTTCGGCGTCAATGCCGGCCCACCGGGTTCGGCACGCCTCGCTTCGCCGTCGCGCCCCTATCGCAGAACCTGCTGCGGCAGCCAGGTGATCACGGCGGGGAAGGCGAGGAACACCCCGATGGTGATGAAGTCGGCGACGACGAACGGTGCGATCCCCCGGAACACGGTCGACACCGGGATGTCCGGGCGCACCGCCGCGACCACGAAGCAGTTGAGGCCGATCGGCGGCGTC
>DASUSF010000066.1:0-4747 GCA_036375275.1 Geminicoccaceae bacterium
GGCCGCTTCTACATCCCGGATGCCGAGGAGCTGAAGCGCGAGACCCTCGTGACTTCGGTCCTCGACGCCGAGCCGGAGCAGTGCCTGCGCGTGCCCGGGCCGACCTTTCTCACCTTCTGGGCGGCGGCCTTCACCGGCGGCGCGTTCATCTTCCCGACCTTCCACATGTACATGGCCGGCTTGGTCAGCGCCGGCATCGCGCTGGTCTTCATCCTCTGGTGGCTGTGGACCGGGACCGCGGTCATCCCGGAGAAGCCGGCCAAAGGGGTCGGTCTCGGCCTGACGCTGCCGCTCTACGCCTCGGGGCCGAAGTCGGTCGGCTGGTGGGCGATGTTCATCACCATGATGGGCGACATGACCGCCTTCCTGTCGCTGATCTTCGCCTACTTCTTCTACTGGACCATCCATCCCGACTTCCCGCCCGACCCGTCGCCGGGTCCGGGGGTGGTCTGGCCGGTGGTCGGGCTGGCCATTCTGCTCGGCGCCTGGCTGCTCACCCTCCTGGCGCGGCGCCGGATCGCCCTGGTCAGCCCCGGAACGTTCAGACTCATGCTCTTCTGCGCGGCCGCGGCCGGTGTCGCCGGGGGGGCCGTCCTGCTCGCTTCGCCCTGGTTCGCGGGGCTCGACCCGACCGTCCACGTCTATCCGGCGACCGTCTGGGTGCTGATGATCTGGACCGCGCTGCACGTCGGCGTCGGGGTGATCATGCATCTCTACTGCGTGGCCGGCAGCTTCGCCGGGCGACTGTCGGCCACGCACGACATCGACATCTGGAACGTCGCCCTGTTCTGGCACTTCATCGCCTTCACCGCGCTGGTGACGGT
Organism: Geminicoccaceae bacterium; assembly: GCA_036375275.1. GTDB lineage: Bacteria > Pseudomonadota > Alphaproteobacteria > Geminicoccales > Geminicoccaceae > DASUSF01. The sequence continues at coordinate 825 of DASUSF010000066.1, forward strand.
CGGGGTGCTGTCCTTCTTCCCGATGGTGGCGTGAGGCCATGGTGACCGGCAGGCCCGGCAGCAGCCTGAAGCCCCTGGTGTGGTCGCCGACCCTCTGGGCGACCCACTTCCTGGTCTGCTACGTCGGCGCCGCGATCTACTGCGCCAAGGTCGGCCCGCTCGCGAGCCCCCTCGGGCCGGTCCAGGACCTGGTCTGGATCGCGACCGCCCTGGCGCTCGCCGGCATCCTCGCGAATGGGATCTGGGCGTTCAGGGAGGGTCGCTTCTACGAAGACGACGCGCCGGGCTACCACGACGACACCCTCGCCGAGCGGCGCCGCTTCCTCTGTTACGCGACCGTTCTGCTTTCCGGCCTGAGCTTCGTCGCCACGATCTTCGTCGCCATGCCGGTCCTGTTCATCGAGAGCTGCCGGTGATCCGGCGGCCCCTTCTCGTCGCCGGCCTCGCCACCCTCGGCACGGCCTGGTTCGTCGTGCCGTTCCTCCCCTTCGGTGATGCCTTCCTCGGCCACATGACCATGCACGTGGGTGTGGTCGCGCTCGCGGCCCCGCTTCTCGCGGCCGGGCTCGCGGGCACGCCGGCCGATCCGACCCGGCGCTTTGCGGCGGCCTTTCATCCGGTGACGGCGACCGCGGTCGAGTTCGTCGTGGTCTGGGGCTGGCACGCACCGGCGCTGCATTTCCTCGCCCGTACCTCGCCGCCGGCGTTCGCGCTCGAGCAGCTGTCCTTCCTCGCCGTCGGGCTCATGGTCTGGCTCTCGGCCTTCGGCGAGCGGAGCAGCCACCGGAACGCCACCGCGGCCGGGATCGGCGCCCTGTTCCTCACATCGATGCACATGACGCTCCTCGGCGCGCTGCTCGCGCTCGGCCCGCGCCCCCTCTACGACCCGGCGATCTGCGGCTTCGGGACGCTCGGCGCCCTCGAGGACCAGCAGGTCGGCGGCGTGCTGATGCTGCTGGTCGGCGGTGCCAGCTATCTCCTCGGCGGCCTCGTCCTCATGGCCCGGCTGCTCCGTGGAGCGCAGCCGGCGCAACTGGGAGGTCGGCCGTGACGGTGCTGATCACCTGGAAGCGCGTCGTGGCCCTGGTCGTGCTGATCGGCCTGATCGGCCTCGGCGTCGCCTATTCGGGCATGGTCTCGATCGCCGCGAGCTCCGGCCACTGGGCGGTGACCGCCTGGTTCCTCCATTCGGTCATGCGCCGCACGGTCGCGGTCCAGGCACCGGAGGACGAGCCGCCGCCGCTCGACGACCCGGCGCTGATCCACCGCGGCGCCGGCCACTTCGCGACCGGTTGCGCGCCCTGTCACGGGGCGCCCGGCGAGGAGCGCTCGCCGGTGGTCCGTCAGATGACCCCGGAGCCGCCCTACCTGCCGCCCAAGATCCCGACCTGGGAGCCGAACGAGCTGTTCTGGATCGTCCGCCACGGCGTCAAGTACAGCGGCATGCCGGCGTGGCCCGCGCTGCACCGGAAGGACGAGGTCTGGGCGATGACCGCGTTCCTGCTCCGCCTGCCGGAGCTCGATGCGGCCGGCTACCGGGAGCTGGCGCTCGGCCCGGTGGATCGGCCGTCCGCGCTCGGCGACGGCCTGGTCGAGCTCGACGACCCCCTCGAGGTCGCGCTCCGCGACTGCGCCCGCTGCCACGGCCGCGACGGCCTCGGTCGGGGCGTCGGCGCCTTCCCGCCCCTGCCCGGCCAGACCGAGACCTACCTGCACCTGACCCTCGACGCCTTCGCCCGCGGCGAACGCCGGAGCGGGATCATGGAGGCCGCGGCCGCGCGGGTCGACGCCGAGACCCGTCGCCGCCTCGCCGGGCACTATGCGCGCCAGCCCGATGATCTGCCGCGGCGGGCCGCCGCGTCGCCCGCGTCCGAGGCCGACCTGATCCTCGGCAAGCTGCTCGCCGAGATCGGGCAGCCCAAGTCCGGGATCCCGCCCTGCCTCGAATGCCACCAGTCGGACGAGGACGAGCGCTACACCGCCTACCCGTCCCTCGATGGCCAGACCGCCGCCTACCTCGTCGGCCAGCTCCGCCAGTTCAGCCAGGGCGACCGCGGCGGCACGCCCTACGCGCACATCATGAGGACCATCGCGCGGCGCATGAGCGACCGGCAGATGGAGGCCGCGGCCGCCTGGTTCGCCCAGCCGCCCGGACAGCGGCCGGGTGCCTCCGGCGGCTGAGGCGCCGGCCGTCCCGACCGGGACACCATCCTCTTCTTGCAGTACCACTTGGCAGCCGGCGTCATTCTTCTACCGCGTCGGCGCCACCGGCAGTCGAGACGGGTCCAGCTCTTGCGCAGGCCATGTCGTGTTCCGGGCAGGCGAAGTCGCGCCGGCACAAGCTCTCTGGAACCGGGAAACTACTTAGGCGTTGGAAGGTCCGCGCGTCGCGCCGCCCGGGAGGTGCCTCATGGCCGAAAACGACGATCTCGACCTGCGCTCGCTCGACGACGACGAGCTGGTCAGGCAGATGCACGACGACCTCTACGACGGCCTCAAGGACGAGGTCGAGGAGGGGGTCAACATTCTGCTGGAGCGCGGCTGGTCGCCGTACCGGGTCCTGACCGAGGCGCTGGTCGAAGGCATGCGGATCGTCGGCATCGACTTCCGCGACGGCATCCTGTTCGTGCCCGAGGTGCTGCTCGCCGCAGGGGCGATGAAGGGCGGCATGGCGATCCTCCGCCCGCTGCTCGCCGAGACCGGCGCGCCGCCGGTGGGCAAGATGGTGATCGGGACGGTCAAGGGCGACATCCACGACATCGGCAAGAACCTGGTGTCGATGATGATGGAGGGCGCCGGGTTCGACGTCATCGACCTCGGCATCAACTGCCCGGTCGAGAAGTATCTGGCGGCGCTCGAGGAGCACAAGCCCGACATCCTCGGCATGTCGGCCCTGCTCACCACCACCATGCCGTACATGAAGGTGGTGATCGAGGCGCTGAAGAAGGAAGGCATCCGCGAGGACTACATCGTCCTGGTCGGCGGCGCGCCCCTGAACGAGGCCTTCGCCGAGGCGATCGGCGCCGACGCCTACTGCCGCGACGCCGCGGTCGCGGTCGAGACCGCGAAGGAGTGGGTAGCGCGGCGGCACAACCAGCGGCAGCCGGTCGCGCTCGCGGCCTACGCCTGAGCCCGGGCGCGCAACCGGACATAGCGAGACCATCCTGGTGCCCGAAGCGCCGAAGACCCTCCTGATCGCCTGCGGCGCGCTCGCCCGCGAGGTGCTGGCGCTGATCCGCGTCAACCGCTGGAGCCACCTCGAGCTCACCTGCCTGCCGGCGATCCTGCACAACCGGCCGGAGCGGATTCCGGCGGCGGTGCGGGCCAAGATCCGGGCGGGGCGCGGCCGGTTCGAGCGGATCCTGGTCCTGTACGGCGACTGCGGCACGGGCGGCGCGCTCGACCGCGTGCTCGAGGAGGAGGGGGTCGAGCGGATCCCGGGGCCGCACTGCTACGCCTTCTTCAGCGGCGTCGACCGGTTCCTGGACGAGGCCGAAGCCGATCCGTTCTGCTTCTATCTGACCGACTACCTCGCCCGGCACTTCGAGCGGCTGGTGATCGAGGGGCTGGGCCTGGACCGCCACCCGGAGCTGCTGCCGCTCTACTTCGGCCACTACGAGAAGCTGGTCCATCTCGCCCAGGTCGACGATCCGGAGCTGGCGGCGGCGGCCGAAGCGGCCGCGGCGCGGCTCGGCCTCGCGCACGAGCGGCGCATGACCGGCTACGGCGATCTGCAGACCTTCCTCCACCGGGCGGCCTGACCCCATGGCCGAGCTCGTGATCGTCTGCTGGCGGGACATCCCTGCCCAGGTCATCGCCAAGGCGGGCCGCCGGACCGCCAAGCGTCAGCTCTCGGAGCGCTTCGAGACCGCGATCGACCGCGCGGCGATGCGCGTCGGCCTCAGGGACAGCGACGCCTATCT
>DASUSF010000067.1:0-24651 GCA_036375275.1 Geminicoccaceae bacterium
CCGCCGGCGATCTCGTAGCCCATGCAGGAGAAGCCGAACTCGCAGTCGAAGGTGCCGACCGACTTCGCCTTCCAGTTCTTGCACAGCTCGCCCGGCAGCCCGCCGGCGGCGGTGAGGGCGAGATCGGTCGGGTCGCAGACCCGGTTGATCGCGCCGACCACGTGGGCGTAGGTCGGAAGCTCGGCGTTGGTCGGTCCGCTCCGCTGGTCGACCACCTCGTTCCATTCCCGGTAGACCCGGCCCGCCCGCTCCAGCCAGCCGGCCGGCGCCTGCCAGGCCGGCAGCGCCGCGGACAGCTCGACCAGGCCCGCCCGCGCGTCCCCGACCACCGGCACCGCCCGGTGCTTGGTCGCGTCGAACCGCGCCGCGTTGAGCGCGATCAGACGGACGTTCGGGTCCTGGAACACGGTCCAGGAGCCGGTGGTGAAGTCCTGGAGGCGGGTGCCGACCGCGAGCACGACGTCGGCCTCTGCCGCCAGAGCGTTCGCCGAGCTGGAGCCGATTACGCCGAGCGGCCCGGCGTTGTTCGGATGCTCGTGAGGCAGCACCGCCCGGCCGGCGATGGTCTCGACGACGGGGATCCGGTGGGTCTCGGCGAAGTTTCGGAGATCCTCGGTCGCCAGCGAATAGTGGACGCCGCCGCCGGCGACGATCAGCGGCTTCTCGGCCTTCCTGAGGATCGCCGCCGCCTCGACCAGCTGCTCGACGTCGGGGCGCGGGCGCGGCACCCGCCAGACGGTCGGCTCGAAGAAGGCTTCCGGATAGTCGTACGCGGCCGCCTGGGTGTCCTGGGCGAGGCCGAGGAAGGCGGGGCCACAGTCGGCGGGGTCGAGCATGGTCGCGACCGCCTGCGGCAGCGAGGCGACGATCTGCTCCGGATGGACGATCCGGTCCCAGTAGCGGGTCACTGCCTTGAACGCGTCGTTGACCGTCATGGTCGGGTCGTGGAAGTGCTCGACCTGCTGGAGCACCGGATCGGGCACGCGGTTCGCGAAGGTGTCGCCGGCGAGCAGCAGGATCGGCAGGCGGTTCGCCATCGCGACGCCGGCCGCCGTGACCAGGTTCATCGCGCCAGGGCCGATCGAGCTGGCCGCGACCATGATCTGTCGGCGCCGCTTCGCCTTGGCGTAGGCGATCCCGGCGAGCGCCATCGACTGCTCGTTCTGGCCGCGCCAGGTCGGCAGCTGGTCCTGAGCCGCTTCCAGCGCCTCGCCGAGGCAGGTGACGTTGCCGTGGCCGAAGATCGCGAACACGCCCGCGAACAGCGGCACGGTCTCGTCCCCGATCACCGTCTTCTGCGCCGCCAGGTACTTGACCAGCGCCTGGGCCATGGTCAGCCGGACCGTCGCCATCGTCGTCTCCCATTCTCGCCCGCGCATCTGCCGCGCGCGTCGGGTCCTGCGCCGATCGCGGCTAGCGGCGCCGCAGGACCTCCGGGTTCACAACCATCTCTGGATCGACCCGGCCGTCAAGGGCGGCGAGGGTATTCCGCGCCACCGCCACCGCCATCCGGATCCCGGCTTCGCGGCTCGGGCCGGCGGCGTGCGGGCTGAGGACGACGTTGTCGAGCGCGAACAGCGGGTGATCCCTGGGCGGGGGCTCCTCGGCAAAGACGTCGAGCCCGGCGCCGGCGAGCCGGCCATTCCGGAGCGCGTCCGCGAGCGCCGCCTCGTCAACGATGCCGCCCCGCGCGGTGTTGATCAGGATGGCGTGCGCCGGGAGCAGCGCGAGCTCGTCCGCGCCGATCATGCCCCGGGTCTCGGAGGTCAGCGGGGTGTGCAGCGTCAGCACGTCGATCCCGCCGAGCCCGCCCCGGAGGTCCTGCACTTGTCCATAGCCGGCGCGCCCGATCACCTCCGGGTCGACGTAGGGGTCGTACACGTCGACCTCCATGCCGAGCGCCTCGGCGCGCCGCGCGACCTGCCGGCCGATCCGTCCGAAGCCGACGATCAGCAGCCGCTTGCCGGCGAGCTCGAAGCGGGGCAGGCGCTGCTTGATCGTCCAGTCCCCGGACCGGGTGGCCCGGTCGTACGGCAGCACCTGGTTGGAGAGGGCGAGCATCAGGCCGAGGGCATGCTCGGCGACCGCCACCGCGTTGGCGGCGGCGGTGATGGTGACGACGATGCCTCGCCGGCTGCAGGCCAGGACGTCGACGTTGTCGTAGCCGACCCCGTGGCGGGAGACGACCTTCAGCCTCTCCGCCTGCTCGATGACGCGCGCCGGCAGCTTCGCCACCCTGAGCGTGACCGCGTCCGCGTCCCGGATCGCGGCGGTGATCGCCGCCTCGTCGGTGGTGTCGATGACCTCGAGCCGGACGTCGTCCCGCGCCTCGAGGATGCGCATGCCTTCCTCGTGGAACGGCTGGATCACCAGGACCTTGTACGTGTTCATCCGGGGCCTCCCTTGGCGGGCGCATCATGCCGGAACCGGGACCGGGAACAACCCCGTCGGGTTGTCGCCACGTCCTTGCCCGCCTAGGTTCCTGCCCCGACGCCAGCGCGGGTGGGGGGAACTCATGCAGAAGTACGGCATCGGCCAGCCGATGCGCCGGATCGAGGACCAGCGCTTTCTGACCGGACGGGGCAGCTACGCGGACGACGTCGTCCCGGAGGGCGCGCTGCACGGCTTCGTCCTCCGCTCGCCGCTCGCCCACGCCCGGATCACCTCGCTCGACGTCGAGGCCGCGCGGGCGGCGCCCGGGGTGGCGCTGGTCCTCACCGGGCACGAGATCCGGCGCGCCGGGCTGAAGCCGATCCCGTGCATGGCCGAGATGAAGGGGCCGGACGGCGAGGACCTGATCACCCGGCCGGAGCGCTGGCCGCTGCAGACCGAGGCGGTGCGCCACATCGGCGACGGGGTCGCGTTCGTCGTAGCGGGCACGCTCGCGCAGGCGAGGGACGCGGCCGAGCTGGTCGAGGTCGACTACGAGCCGCTGCCGGCGGTCGTGGAGGTCGACGAGGCGCTGGCCGAAGGCGCGCCGCAGATCTGGGCCGAGGGCCCCGGCAACCAAGTGTTCGCGTTCCAGACCGGAGACGCCGAGGCGGTCCGCACGGCGTTCGCGCGCGCCGCGCACGTGGTCGAGGTCGACCTCGTCAACAACCGGGTCATGCCGACCCCGATCGAGCCGCGGGCGTGCGTCGCCAGCTACGATCCGGAGGCGGACCATCTGACCCTCCGCTTCTCCGGTCAGGCGGTGCACGGGCTGCAGCAGCAGCTCGCAACCCGGATCTTCGGCATTCCCAAGGACAAGCTCCGCCTGATCGCGCCGGACGTCGGCGGCGGCTTCGGCATGAAGAACTTCATGTACCCGGAGTGGGTGCTGAGCCTGTTCGCGGCGCGCGAGCTCGGCCGCGCGGTGCGCTGGGTTGCGGAGCGGAGCGAGGACTTCGTCTCCGACACCCAGGCGCGGGACCAGCGGAGCCGGGTCGCGCTCGCCCTGGACGAGGAGCACCGCTTCCTGGCGCTCCGGGTCGAGAGCCGGGCGAACCTCGGCGCCTACCTCTCGACCAACGGCCCGATGATCCCGACCCGGCCGTCGGCGATCGTGATGGGCGGCTGCTACCGGATCCCGGCGATCGACTTCCGGGTCACGGGCGCGTTCACCAACACCGTGCCGACCGACGCCTACCGCGGCGCCGGGCGGCCCGAGGCAGCCTACATCATCGAGCGGCTGGTCGACCGGGCGGCGGCGGAGCTCGGAGTCGATCCGGCGGAGCTCCGGCGGAAGAACTTCATCGCGCCGGCGGACATGCCGTACCGGACCGCGCTCGGCCAGACGCTGGATTCGGCCGAGTTCGCGAACACCATGGCGCTGGCCCTCGAGAAGGCGGACCGGGCCGGCTTCGAGGTCCGGCGCGAGGACGCGCGGGCCCGGGGACGGCTTCGCGGGCTCGGGCTCGCGAGCTACTACGAGGCGACCCTCGGCATCCCCGAGGAGGCGGCCGAGCTCCGGTTCGAGGCCGACGGCATGGTCTCGATGGTGGTCGGCACGCAGTCGAACGGGCAGGGGCTCGAGACCGGCTTCGCCCAGATCGTCGGCGAGGTCCTGGGCCTCCCGCCCGAGCGGGTGCGTCTGGTGCAGGGGGACACCGCCCTGGTCCCGACCGGAGGCGGCCACGGCGGCTCGCGCTCGACCCAGCTCGGCGGCAGCGCGCTCTTCCGCGCTTCCGAGGCGGTGCGCGAGAAGGCGCGCGAGCTCGCGGCCGAGGACCTCGAAGTCGCGGCGCAGGATCTGGCCTTCGAGGACGGCACGTTCCGGGTGGTCGGCACCGACCGCGAGGTCGGGCTCCTGGACCTCGCGGCCAGGCACCGCCCGAACGGCGCGTCGGTGCTCGACGCGCGGGCCGAGTACACCCGGGAGTCCTTCACCTTCCCGAACGGCTGCCACGTCTGCGAGGTCGAGGTCGATCCCGAGACCGGGAGCGTCGAGGTGGTCCGCTACACCGTCGCCGACGACTTCGGCCGGGTGATCAACCCGCTCCTGGTCGAGGGCCAGGTCCACGGCGGGATCGCCCAGGGGATCGGCCAGGCGATGCTGGAGTGGACCGTGTACGAGGACGGCTCGGGTCAGCTCCTGACCGGCTCGCTGATGGACTACGCCCTGCCGCGGGCCACCGACATGCCGTGGATCGACTTCCACCTGAACGAGGTCCCGGCGACCAACAACCCGCTCGGGGTCAAGGGCTGCGGCGAGGCCGGCTGCGTCGGCGCGCTGCCGGCGTTCGTCAACGGGGTCCTCGACGCGCTCCGCCCGCTCGGGGTCGAGAGCATCGACATGCCGATCACGCGCGAGAAGGTCTGGCGCCTGATCGACCGGCGGCGCGCCGCCTGACCGCTTCCAAGCGAGCGGCCGGGAGAGTAGGCTTCCGGCCAAGCAAGCAACGCCAGCGGAGGGAAACGGGATGAGCATCGAGCGGCTGCACACCGGCGAGCGGATGAGCCAGGCCGTGGTTCACGGCGACACCGTCTATCTCGCCGGGCAGGTGGCGCAGAACGCCGCCGGACAGTCGGTCAGCGCCCAGACCAGGGACATCCTCGAGACCATCGACAGGCTGCTCGCCGAGGCCGGGACCGACAAGTCGAAGCTGCTCTCGGCCAACATCTGGCTCAGCGACATTTCGACCTTCAACGAGATGAACCAGGTGTGGGACGCCTGGGTCGCCCGCGGCAGCACGCCGGCGCGCGCGTGCGTCGAGAGCAAGCTGGCGGCGCCGCAGTTCACGGTCGAGATCATGGTCGTCGCCGCCCGGGGCTGAGCCCGCCCGCCCCGGCGCACCTCGCCCGCCGCACCTCGGAGAAGACGAGATGCACGTCATGGTGCTCGGCGCGGGCGTGATCGGCGTCGCGACCGCATTCGAGCTGCTCGAGGACGGGCACGAGGTCACGGTGGTGGAGCGGCAGCCGGGCGCCGGCCGCGAGACCAGCTTCGCCAACGCCGGCCTGATCGCGCCGGGCCATGCGCTCGCCTGGGGATCGCCCCGCGCGCCCCGCATGATGCTCCGCTCGCTGTTCCGGGACGGCCAGCCGATTCGGTTCAGGCCGAGCCGGGATCCGGCGCTCTGGCGCTGGTCCTGGAAGTTCCTCCGCCAGTGCACCACGGCCCGGGCCCGGGCCAACACGATCCGCAAGCACGCGCTCTGCAGGTACGGCCAGGCGCGGCTCCAGGAGGTGTCCGCCCGCACCCGGCTGTCGTACGACAGCGAGCGGAAGGGGCTGCTCTACCTCTATCGCACCCAGGAGAGCCTCGACCGGGCGTCCGCCAACCTCGAGATCATCCGGGAGCAGGGCCACGACCTCGAGGTGATCGACCGCGAGCGGGTCGCCGAGATCGACCCGTCGCTCGCCCAAAGCAGGGACAAGGTGGCGGGCGGCGTGTTCTGCGCGACCGACGAGAGCGGCGATGCGCACGCGTTCACGGTCGGGCTCGCCCGGCTGTGCGCCGAGCGTGGCGCCACCTTCCGCTACGGGACCACCATCGGCGCGGTGGAGCGGACCGGCGAGCGGATCACCGGCATCCTGACCGAGGCGGGCGAGCGGCTGGAGGCGGACGCCTACGTCCTCGCGCTCGGCAGCTACAGCCCGCTGATCGCCCGGCAGATCGGCGAGGAGCTCAGCGTCTACCCGGTCAAGGGCTACTCGGCGACGGTGCCGGTCGACGGCGCCAACGCGCCGCCGACCCTCGGCGGGATCGACGAGGACAACCACACCGCCTACGTCCGCCTCGGCGACCGGGTCCGGATGACCTCGATCGCGGAGTTCGCGGGCTACGACCTCAGCCACACGCCGAAGGACTTCGAGCGCATCATCGGCGGCGTCCGCGAGCTGTTCCCGGCCGGCGGCGACTACGACCGGCCGACCTACTGGGCGTGCCTCCGCCCGATGACCCCGGAGGGCACGCCGGTGCTCGACCGCGGCCGCTGCTCCAACCTCTGGTACAACACCGGCCACGGCCATATGGGCTGGACCATGGCGTGCGGCGCGGCACGGATCACCGCCGACCTGATCAAGGGGGCGCGGCCCGAGATTCCGCTCGACGGCATGACGCTCCGCTGACCGGGCCGATTATCTCTGGCCTGCGGGCGCTCTCGAATCAACGATAGATCTGGAGTCCAGTCCCGTAGGGGTTGTTCGGGCTATCCTGACGGTACCGGCTGCCCAAGCCGTAGGGATTGTTGACGCTATCGGGACTGTAGACGGAGCCGTAGCGCCCGTAAGGATTAGCTACTGAATTGGGGTCGTATTCGTTCGTGTTTAAGTTGCCCCGAAAATTGCCCGCATCGTCATACAGCCGCGGACTGTTAGAGTCGTTCCCATAAGAATTCGAAAATGTGCCAGGAGGTTGTAAAGGGGCCGGAGGCAGGCTTCTGTTCGCTGTCCAATTGCCAAGATACTCTTGCGCGCTACCTTCTACCGGGATCGCGAGCAGGACGACAACAAAAAGGAGCGTTCGCATACGATAGCCTCCTCGTCCATGTTCAACCCATGGTATAAGCGCCACAACCTAAGGAGTCCTGAACATTTTGGGCAGCAGAGCTCACCAGTCCGGGTGGTGCTTGCCTTCGGGCGAGAGCGTGAAGACCTCGACGCCGTCGCGCGTGACGCCGACCGTATGCTCGAACTGGGCGGAGAGCTGGCGGTCCCGGGTGATCACGGTCCAGCCGTCCTTCTTGAGCTTCACCTGCCAGGTGCCGGCGTTCACCATCGGCTCGATCGTGAACAGCATCCCCGCCTCGAGCCTGAGCCCCTGGCCGGGCTCGCCGTAGTGCAGGACGCTCGGCGCCTCGTGGAACACGCGACCGATGCCGTGGCCGCAGTAGTCGCGCACCACCGAGCAGCGGTGGCTCTCGACGTAGCTCTGGATGGCGTGGCCGAGGTCGCCGAGGGTCGCGCCCGCGCGCACCGCGTGGATGCCGCGCCAGAGCGCCTCGTAGGTGATCTGGCAGAGTCGGCGCGCCTTGAGCGGCGGCTGGCCGGCGAAGAACATGCGGCTGGTGTCGCCGTGCCAGCCGTCGAGCACCACGGTGACGTCGATGTTCATCACGTCGCCGTTCTGCAGCCGCCGCTCGCCCGGGATGCCGTGACAGACCTCGTGGTTGATCGAGGTGCAGATCGACTTCGGAAAGCCGCGGTAGCCGAGCGGGGCCGGCGTCGCGCCATGGTCGCGGATGAAGGCTTCGCAGCGGTCGTCGAGCTCGCCGGTGGTGACGCCCGGCCGGACGTGCGCCTCGACCATGTCGAGCACCGCCGCGGCGAGTCGTCCGGCCCGGTGCATGCCGGCGAACGCCTCCGGCCCGTGGATCGGGACCTGGAGATCGGCCGGCTGCTGCTGGACGGCGAGGTTGAGCTGGTCGTGCATGGGCGAGATCTGGCTCACAGGTTGATCGGCAGCCGCGGTCCGAGGTGGATATGGTCGAGCGTCACGCTGCATGCCCGGCAGGACGCCTCGACCCCCGCCTCGATCGCCTGCTCGAACGCCCGCGCGTACGCCGGGTCGATGTCGTCGGCGAGACTGAAGTCCACGCAGTCCATCCGCTGCACGACGTACATCATCACGGCACGCTCGCCGGCCGCCACCCGTCGCGCGAGCGCCTGCAGATGCCTGGCCCCGCGCGCCGTGATTGCGTCCGGAAACTCGGCGCCCCGTGCGCGCTTCAGATGTACGTTCTTGACCTCGACATAGCAATCCGCGCGCTCTTCGGCCTGGAGCAGAAGATCGATGCGGCAGCCGTGGTCGTAGGCCACCTCGCGGCGGATCCGGTCGTAGCCCTGGAGCTCTTCGACCGCGCCGATGTGGAGCGCCTCCTCGAGCAGGCGGTTGGGATGCATCGTGTTGATCCCGACCAGGCCGCCGTCGGCCTCCACGATCTCGAGGGTGTGCGGCAGCTTCCGACCGGCATTGGGCGAGCGGGAGAGCCAGACGCGGCTGCCGGGCGCGTCGAGCCCGAGCATCCGCCCGGGATTCGGGCAATGCACGGTCACGACCGCGCCGTCGGGCAGCTCGACGTCGGCGAGGAAGCGCTTGTAGCGGCGGACCAGCCGGCCCGGGGTCAGAGGCTCCTTGAAGCGCATCCGGCCATGGCACCGTCCCCCGTGCTCAGCCGTCGCCCTCGTAGGCGAACGGCGAGAAGAACCCGTTCTTGCCGTTCAGCGACCAGGTCCAGCCGTGGTCGGTGAACTCGAGAGCGCGCGAGCGCCCGACCACCGCGGGGAACCCCGGCGCGACGGCGAGCGGGTGGCCGGACACGCTGACCTCCTCGTCGTTCTGGCCGCTGATCGCCTCGATCTCCACCGCGGCGACGCCCGGGATGGTGAGCGAGCGCTGCCTGCCCTCGGCCCGGAAATCGATCGGGACGCTGCCGACCCCCTTCATCTCGCCGATGAAGCCGGCCAGGACCCCGGGGACGCCCCCGGCATGCCCGCCGAAAATCCGGAGCAGCGCCTCCTTCTGCCGCTCGTCGGCGCGCTCGTCCAGGTACGCCGCCGCCTGCCACTTGACCTCCATCATGTGGCCCGGGCTGTACACCGCGAGCGCGGCGTTCAGGCCGTCGAGCCGGACCTCGCCATCCGCGCCGTCCTCGATGTGCCAGCCGATCAGGACCGTGCACTCGCCCTCGGTCGGGCGGCTGAGGAAGACGCAGGGGCAGGCCGCGTCGCAGTTGCAGCTCTCGAAGTACGTTCCGCGCAGATGCCAGCTGGACATCGCTCGCTCCTTCCCGCCGTCGATGGTCGGGAGCATGCGCTTCCCGGCGGCACCCCACAACCCGGCGCTGTCGGACCGGAAGCCCGCGGCTCCGCAGTCTAGAGGTCGAGGATCATGCCGTCGTCGAGCGCCTCGAGCTCGAGCCCGGCGCGCCGTGCCAGCATGTCGGCGCTGAGATGGGTGAGGACGATCCGCTTCACGGCCAGCCGGCGCCGGTTCTGGCTGAGCGTTCTGTAGTTCATGTGATTGTCAAACCCGGGTTCGTAAGCGTAGCACTCGCATATGAAAAGATCGGATCCTCGCGTCAGCTCGATGAGCCGCTCGGTCCACCGCGTGTCGCCGGAATACGTGAGCCGACGGCCGGCGCCATCGATCCTGAGGCCGAGGGAGGGCGCTCCGGATGGATGATCGACGGCGGCCGCCTCGACCTCGATCCGTCCGAGAGCCCGCGCCGGCGCGCCCGGATCGAGCTCCTCCAGGATCAGGGGGAAGCCAAAGGTGCCGTCGACGCCCGGAAAGCAGGCCGCGAGCAGCAGCTTCAGCCGTTCGCCGATGCCCGCGGGCCCCGCGATGATCAACGCCCGCTCGCGCTTCGCCCGAAAGCGCTGGTCGAGCAGGAAGAACGCCAGCCCGCCGAAGTGGTCGCCGTGCAGGTGGCTGATCAGGATCAGATCGATCTCGCTCGGGTCCACCCCGGCCTGCCAGCACGCGGCCAGCGTCGTCGCGCCGCAGTCCATCAGCACCCGGTACGTGCCGATCTCCAGGAGAAATGCGCTCTGAAAACGCCCGCCGCTGGAGAACGCATCGCCGCACCCCAGCACCCGGACCCGAAAGCCGTCCGCCTCGCTCATCCCGTATCCCGTCCGTGGCCACGCGGCCGGCAGCATGCCAAGGAACGAATCCGGCGCGCTGTGACATGGCTCACACCGAGGCTGCGACGCGGTTCACAGGCGATGGGTGCGTGGGAGGGCGGCTGATGGTCGGAGTGCCGTGATTCGAACACGGGACCCCCGCCTCCCGAAGACGGTGCTCTACCAGGCTGAGCTACACTCCGACCGGACGGCTGCATATAGCGGTTCCCGAGCGGTTCGGCAATCGGGGCACGCGCGCCTGCATGCCGGCGTTGATGATCGTGAAGCTGCCCGCAACGGAGAGCGTCCCGCCGTGATCATGCTGGTCCAGGGTGTCGCGGTGATCCTGATCCTGATCACCCTCGTGCCCCTCAGCCGGAGCCACCTGTGGTGGATCAGGATCTTCGACTATCCACGGGCGCAGATCGCCGCCGGCCTGCTCCTCGCGGCCGCCCTGCTGATCGCCTTCGATTCCGGCTCCACCACGAGCCTCGCCCTCGCCATCGGTACCGCGGCCTCCGCGCTGTACCAGCTCGCCCAGATCGTCCGGTACACGCCCCTCTGGCCGGTGCAGACGCTCGAGGGCGAGCGGCCTCCAGAGGACGTCCGGGTGCGGATCCTGCTCGCCAACGTGCTGATGCACAACCGGGAGTCGGAGCGTCTGGTCCGTCTGGTCGAGGCGGAGCGCCCGGACCTGTTCCTCGCGGTCGAGACCGACGACTGGTGGGACGAGCGGCTCCGCCCGCTCGAGGACCGGATGCCGCACACCTGCCACGAGCCGCTGCCGAACACCTACGGCCTGCATTTCTTCTCGCGGCTCGAGGTGCGGGACGTCCTGATCCGCCACCTGGTCGAGCCGGACATCCCTTCGGTCCGGGCCGACGTGCGGCTGCCGTCCGGCGACTGGATCGAGTTCATCGGCGTCCACCCGAAGCCGCCCGACATCAACCAGGATGTCGCCGAGCGCGACGCCGAGCTGGTCCTGGTGGGCCGCGAGGCCCACACCACGGAGCGGCCGGTGATCGTCGCGGGCGATCTGAACGACGTCGCGTGGTCGCACACGACGCGGCTGTTCCAGCGGATCAGCGGGCTGCTCGATCCGCGGGTCGGGCGCGGCCTCTACTCGACCTTTCCGGCCCACCTGCCGTTCCTGCGCTGGCCGCTCGACCACCTGTTCCACGACCGGCGCTTCACGCTGGTCGAGATCAGGCGGCTGGCGAACATCGGCTCGGACCACTTCCCGGTCCTGGTCGAGCTGGCGCTTCAGCCCGAGGTCGGCCAGGCGGTCGAGCCGCCACAGCCGGAGCCGGGCGACCACCGCGAGGCGCGGCGCAAAATCGGGCTGGTGCTGCCGAAGCTGCGGGCCCGGGCGCGCGATTTCCGGCGGCGCCACCCGCGGCTTCGCCTGCCGCGGCGGCGGGGCCGGCGACGGTCAACCGGGGGAGGTCAGTAGGCGCGGTCGATGCAGAAGTCGACCAGGTCGAGCATGGCCCGGCGGGCGGGATTGGGCGGGAAGCGCTCGAGCTGGGCGCGCGCCCGGTCGCCGTGCTCGGCGGCGAGCGCGGTGGTCTCGGCGATGGTGCCATGGCGGTCGAGCAGGTCGATCGCGCGCCCGAGGTCCCCCTCGTGCTGCTCGCTGCGCTCGAGCGTCCGCCGCCAGAAGCCGCGCTCCTCGACCGTCCCCCGATGGAACGCGCGGAGCACCGGGAGCGTGATCTTGCCCTCGCGAAAATCGTCACCGACGGTCTTGCCGAAGGCCAGCTCCCGCGAGCTGTAGTCGAGCGCGTCGTCGACCAGCTGGAAGGCGATGCCCAGGCCCTCGCCGTAGCGGCGGAGCGCCTCGATCTCGTCGTCGCCGCGCCCGGCGACGACGGCGCCCACCTCGGCCGCGGCCGCGAACAGGGTCGCGGTCTTGGAGGTGACCACGCGCAGATACGTCGCCTCGCTGGTGTCGAGATCGTTCGCGGTCATCAGCTGCGCGACCTCACCTTCGGCGATCACCGCGGACGCGTCCGAGAGGATCTTCAACACCCGCAGCGCACCGTCCTCGACCATCAGCTGAAAGGCGCGCGAGAACAGGAAGTCACCGACCAGGACGCTCGGCTTGTTGCCCCAGATCGCGTTCGCGGTCGAGAGCCCGCGCCGGAGGTTGCTCTCGTCGACGACGTCGTCGTGGAGCAGGGTCGCGGTATGAATGAACTCGACCGTCGCCGCGAGCTTGATGTGGCGCTCGCCCTCGTAGCCGCAGAGCTTCGCCGCGAGCAGGGTGAGCATCGGGCGGACCCGCTTGCCGCCGGCTGCGACCAGATGCCCCGCCAGTTCGGGGATCATCTGCACCTCGCTGTCCAGCCGCTCGACGATCAGGCGGTTGACCCGGGTCATGTCGTCGGCGACCAGCGCCTGCACGCCGTCGAGCGGAGCCCGCGGCGGCGTCTCCTGCGCTGGCGACGATAAGCTGGTCAACCCGTTGCCCCTCCGGCGTTCCTTCGACGGCTCTGACTATCAGCGCGCATGAGCCAATGCAAACCATGGCACGGCCGAGACCTTGAAGATAGGATGCGACGACCATGCGGGAACTCCTTCGCACCAACGACCTCGTCCACCTGTCCTGGGTCCGCGCCGTGCTCGACGCGGCCGGGATCGAGTCCGTCGTCCTCGACGACGCGATCAGCGGGGTCGAGGGCTCGATCGGCGCGTTCCCGCGCCGGGTCATGGTGCCGGAGGACCGCTTCGCGGCCGCCCGGGCCGAGCTGGAGCGCGCCGAGCGCGATCTCCCCGCCCGTGACTGACGGCGTGACCCGGGACGGGCTGCTGGGCGGCCGGCTCAGCTTGGTCCAGCCGGCCGACGGCTACCGGGTCGCGATCGACCCCGTGCTGCTCGCCGCCGCGGTGCCGGCCACCCCGGGCGAGCGGGTGCTGGATGCCGGGGTCGGCACCGGCGCAGCGAGCCTCTGCCTCGCCGCCCGCCAGGACGAGGTGCAGATCGTCGGCCTCGAGCGGGAGCGCGACCTGCACCGGCTCGCCGTCCTGAACGCCCGCGAGAACGGCTTCGAGCGCCGGATCGACCTGATGGTCGGCGACCTGATGCGGCCGCCGCCGCGCCTCACCGGCGCCAGCTTCGACCACGTCATGACCAACCCGCCGTTCCTCGATGCGGCGAACGCCACTCCGCCGTCCGGCCCCCGTGCGCGCGCGCACGTCGAGGATGCCCCGGGGCTGGAGCCCTGGCTCATGGCCTGTCTCCGGATGCTCCGGCCCGGCGGCCGGCTCACGCTGGTGCACCGGGCCGATCGGCTGGGCGACGCGCTGGCGGCGCTGTGCGGGCGGCTCGGGGACCTCGTAGTCTTCCCGCTCTGGCCGCGCGCCGCGGATCGTCCGGCCAAGCGGATCCTGATCCAGGGGCGGAAGGGCGGGCGCGGGCCGCTACGGCTCGCGCGCGGCCTGGTCCTGCACGAGGCGGACGGCAGCTACACCGGACCGGCGCACGCCATCCTCTACCGCGGCGCACCGCTGCATCTCGACCCGACGGAGCGTCGACATGCCTGACCTCAGGACGCGCTGGCGCGACCGGCTGCCCTGGCGATCCCGAGCCCCGGTGGTGCCGGTGATCCGCCTGACCGGGGTGATCGGCGGGCCGGCG
Source organism: Geminicoccaceae bacterium (assembly GCA_036375275.1). GTDB lineage: Bacteria > Pseudomonadota > Alphaproteobacteria > Geminicoccales > Geminicoccaceae > DASUSF01. The sequence continues at coordinate 13,691 of DASUSF010000067.1, forward strand.
CTGCGCGGCCGCGGCCTGACCCTCCAGAGCCTCAACCCGATCCTGGAGCGGGCCTTCAAGGTCCGGAACGCCAAGGCGATCGCGCTCAGCATCAGCTCGCCCGGCGGTTCGCCGGTGCAGTCGTCGCTGATCACCGAGCGGATCCGGGCGCTGGCGGCCGGGAAGGACCTGAAGGTGCTGGCGTTCGTCGAGGACATAGGCGCCTCGGGGGGCTACTGGCTGGCGCTCGCGGGCGACGAGATCTTCGCCGACGCCAGCTCGATCGTCGGCTCGATCGGCGTGATTCACGCGAGCTTCGGACTGCAGGATGTGATCGCGCGGCTCGGCATCGAGCGACGCGTCCACACGGCCGGCGAGCGGAAGTCGCTGATGGACCCGTTCCGCCCGGAGGACCCGGACGACGTGCGGCGGCTCAACGAGCTCCTCCACGCGATCCATCAGGGCTTCAAGAACGAGGTTCGGGCGCGGCGCGGCGAGCGTCTGAAGGGCGCGGACGAGGAGCTGTTCGACGGGCAGATCTGGACCGGCCGCCAGGCGCTCGAGCACGGCCTGATCGACGGCCTGGGCACCCTGCACACCGTCCTCCGGGACCGCTTCGGCGACAAGGTCCGGCTCCCGGTCATGAAGGCGCCGCGCTCGTGGCTGCGGCGTCGGCTCGAGGTGGAGACGGTGCAGGCATGGCCCGGCGCCCTCGCCGACGAGATCGCGTTCGGTCTCGCCGAGCGCGCCCTGTTCGCCCGCTACGGCCTCTGAGTCCTCATTTCCGCTCGACATCGCGCCCCGCCGACCGCATTTCAGGTGAGGCGCAACGAGGGTGGAAACGGCGTGCTCGGCCTGTCGATCGGCAAGATCCTGTTCACGGTGCTGGTGATCATCGCGGTCTGGAAGGGCTTCACGATGCTCTCGCGCCTGCAGCAGACGCGCCGGGGCGAGGTCCGGGACGAGGCGAGGCGCCCGGCCCGCCGCCGCGCCGGACGGACGGTCGAACTGGTCGAGTGCCCGCACTGCGGCGCCTTCCACGACCCGACGACCGGCTGCGCCTGCCGCCGGCCCGGCGCCGGCCCGGCCTGAGCGCAGCTTGATTCCGACCCGAGGCGCCAGTATGGTCCCCGGCACTTCTTAAAGCCCTCGTCGGACCACCGGTGACCCGCGCATCCCCGTCGACCTTCCAGGACCTGATTCTGGTCCTGCAGCGCTATTGGGCGGAGCAGGGCTGCGTGCTCCTGCAGCCTTACGACATGGAGGTCGGGGCAGGCACCTTCCATCCGGCGACCACGCTCCGCTCGCTCGGGCCCGACCCGTGGCGCGCCGCCTACGTCCAGCCGTCGCGGCGACCGACCGACGGGCGCTACGGCGAGAACCCGAACCGGCTCCAGCACTACTATCAGTTCCAGGTGATCCTGAAGCCGTCGCCGGACGATCTCCAGGACCTGTACCTGAAGAGCCTGGAAGCGCTCGGCATCGACCCGCTCGCCCACGACATCCGCTTCGTCGAGGACGACTGGGAGAGCCCGACGCTCGGCGCCTGGGGGCTCGGCTGGGAGGTCTGGTGCGACGGCATGGAGGTCACGCAGTTCACGTACTTCCAGCAGGTCGGCGGGTTCGACTGCCGGCCGGTGTCGGGCGAGCTGACCTACGGCCTGGAACGGCTCGCGATGTATGTCCAGGGGGCGGAGAACGTCTTCGACCTCGATTTCAACGACCGGGGCATCCGCTACCGCGACGTGTTTCTGGAGTCCGAGATCCAGTATTCGACGTTCAACTTCGAGGCCGCCGACACGGAGCGCCTGTTCCGGCACTTCGCCGACGCCGAGGCCGAGTGCCGGAGCCTGGTCGACCGGATTCCGCCGCTGACGCTCCCGGCCTACGACCAGTGCCTCAAGGCGAGCCACCTGTTCAACCTGCTCGACGCCCGGGGCGTGATCAGCGTCACCGAACGCGCCGCGTACATCGCTCGCGTGCGTGCGCTCGCCCGCGCGTGCTGCGAGGCGTGGCTGGCGGAGCGGGGCGGACCGCTGATGTCGGACGCGGCCTGAGCGGATGCCGGACCTCCTGCTCGAGCTGTTCTCGGAGGAGATCCCGGCGCGGATGCAGCCCAGGGCCGCCTCCGATCTCGGCGAGCTGGTCGGGCGCGGGCTCGAGGAGGCGGAGCTCGCCGCCGGCGAGGTCCGGACCTTCGCGACCCCCCGGCGGCTGACCCTGCTGGCGCGGGGGGTGCCCGAACGGCAGGCCGACGTCGAGGTGGAGCGGCGCGGGCCCAAGGTCGACGCGCCGGAGGCGGCGATCGCCGGCTTCAGGAGCTCGCTCGGCACCGACGACGTCACGCTGTCGGAAGAGGAGGATCGGAAGGGCAACCGGGTCCTGGTCGCCCGCTTCACGCGGGCGGGCCGGCCGGCGGAGGAGATCGTCCCGACGGTCATCGAGGCGATCCTCAAGCGGTTTCCCTGGCCGAAGTCGATGCGCTGGGGCACCCACGACGTCCGCTGGGTGCGCCCGCTGCACGGCATCGTCTGCCTGTTCGACGGTCGCCCCGTGCCGGTCGCGTTCGGTCCGGTGACCGCCGGCGCCACGACCTGGGGCCACCGCTTCATGGCGCCGGGAACGATCGAGGCCAGTGGCTTCGAGGACTACCGGGAGAAGCTGACCGCGGCCTACGTGCAGCTCGACCCGGCCGACCGGCGGCGGGAGATCCGGGACGAGGCGGACCGGCTCGCCGGCGCCGACGGGCACCGGCTGCGGCCCGATGACGAGCTGATCGGGGAGCTCGCGGGCCTGGTCGAATGGCCGGTGGTGCTCGCCGGACGGATCGACGACCGCTTCATGGTGCTGCCGGAGGAGGTCCTGGTGACCTCGATGCGCCAGCATCAGAAGTACCTCGCGGTCGAGGACGAGGCGGGCAGGTTGCAGCCGCGCTTCGTGATGGTCGCGAACCTCGTCGCGAGCGATGGCGGGCGCGCGATCGTCGCCGGCAACGAGCGGGTGCTGCGCGCCCGCCTGTTCGACGCCAAGTTCTTCTACGACCAGGACCGCCGGCGCCCGCTCGCGAGCCGCACGGGACAGCTCGACAAGGTGGTGTTCCACGCCCGGCTCGGTTCGCTCGGCGACAAGACCCGGCGGCTCGAGGAGCTGGCGCGCCACCTGGCGCCGCGGGTTCCCGGCGCGAAACCGGATCTCGCGGTGCGTGCCGCCGCGCTCGCCAAGGCCGATCTGGTCACCGGCATGGTCGGCGAGTTTCCGGAGCTCCAGGGCGTCATGGGGCGCTACTACGCCGAGCACGACCTCGAGCACGTCGAGGTCGCCGAGGCGATCCAGCTGCACTACGCGCCCCAGGGCCCGAACGACCGCTGCCCGATGGCGCCGGTCAGCGTCACCGTGGCGCTCGCCGACAAGATCGACACCCTCGCCGGCTTCTTCGCGATCGGCGAGAAACCGACCGGCTCGAAGGACCCGTTCGCGCTCCGCCGGGCCGCGCTCGGCGCGATCCGACTGATCCTCGAGAACCGGCTCCGGCTCCCGCTCCGCGCCGCCTTCCTGAAGGCGCTCGCGAGCTACGGCGCTCTCCTGGAGGAGGTCGACCGGGGACAGGTGGCGGACGACCTGCTGGCGTTCCTGGCCGACCGGCTGAAGGTCCACCTCCGCGCGGCCGGCACCCGTCACGACCTGATCAGCGCGACCTTCGCGGCCGGCCGGGACGACGACCTGGTCCGCCTGCTCGCCCGGGTCGAGGCGCTGCGCGTCTTCCTGGAGACCGAGGACGGCGCGAACCTCCTGATCGCGCACCGGCGGGCCTCGAACATCGTCCGGATCGAGGAGAGGCGCGACCAGAGGAGCTACGACGGGCAGCCGGACGGCCAGCGCCTGCACGCCGGCGAGGAGCAGATGCTGTTCTTCCGCCTGATGACCGTCGGCGGCGACATCTCGAGCGCGCTCGAACGCGAGGATTTCGGCGAGGCGATGGCGGCGCTCGCCCGGCTGCGCCAGCCGGTCGACGCCTTCTTCGACCACGTCCAGGTCAACACCCCGGAGCCGGACCTGCGCGAGAACCGTCTCCACCTCCTGAGCCAGATCCGCTCGGCACTGGGCACGATCGCCGACTTCTCGCTGATCGAGGACAGCGGCCAGCCGGCGGAGGAGCGAAAGGTCGCCTGAATGTCCAAGTGGGTCTACAGCTTCGGTGCCGGGTCGGCCGAGGGCACCGCGAAGATGCGCGATCTGCTCGGCGGCAAGGGCGCGAACCTCGCCGAGATGTGCCAGCTCGGCCTGCCGGTGCCGCCCGGGTTCACGATCACCACCGAGGTGTGCCGGGCCTTCTACGAGCAGGGCCGGCGTTACCCGGCGGAGCTCGAGGGCGAGGTCGATCAGGCGCTCCGCCGCGTCGAGGAGGAGACCGGCGCCGGCTTCGGCGATCCCGCCGATCCGCTCCTGGTCTCGGTCCGCTCGGGCGCGCCGATGTCGATGCCGGGGATGATGGACACGGTCCTGAACCTCGGCCTCAACGATGCCACGGTCGTCGGCCTCGCCCGCAGGAGCGGCGACGAGCGCTTCGCCTACGACAGCTATCGCCGCTTCATCCAGATGTACGGCGACGTGGTGATGGGGGTCGAGCACTACCTGTTCGAGGAGCGGCTCGAGGACATCAAGCGGACCGGCGGCCACCGGCTCGACACCGAGCTCGCGGCCCGCGACCTCCAGGAGCTGATCGAGGTCTACAAGAGGATCATCCGCGACGAGAAGGGCGAGGCCTTCCCGGAAGACGTCAAGGCGCAGCTCTGGGGCGCGATCGGGGCGGTGTTCGGCTCCTGGATGACCCCGCGCGCGGTCACCTACCGGCGCCTGCACGAGATCACCGGCGCGGTCGGCACCGCGGTCAACGTCCAGGCCATGGTGTTCGGCAACCGCGGCGAGACCAGCGCTACCGGCGTCGCCTTCACCCGCAACCCCTCGACCGGCGAGCGCGCCCACTACGGCGAGTTCCTGATCAACGCCCAGGGCGAGGACGTGGTCGCCGGTATCCGGACGCCCCAGCCGCTCACGCTCCAGATGAAGCAGGCCCAGGGCACCGATCTGCCGGCTCTGGAAGAGGCGATGCCGGAGACCTTCAGGGAGCTGGTCGCGGTGTTCGACCGACTCGAGGCGCACTACCGCGAGATGCAGGACATCGAGTTCACGGTTCAGGAAGGGCGGCTCTGGATCCTGCAGACCCGGACCGGCAAGCGGACCACCGAGGCGGCGCTCCGGATCGCGGTCGAGATGGCGGGCGAGGGGCTGATCACCGAGGCCGACGCGGTCCGCCGCATCCAGCCGGCATCGCTCGACCAGCTGCTCCACCCGCGCCTCGACCCCGACGCCGAGCGCGACGTCCTGACCCGCGGCCTGCCGGCCTCGCCGGGCGCGGTCTCCGGCCGGATCGTGTTCAACGCCGACGACGCCGAGCGCCAGGCGGAGCTCGGCGAGGCGGTGATCCTCTGCCGGATCGAGACCTCGCCCGAGGACATCCACGGCATGCACGCGGCGAAGGGCATCCTGACCGCCCGGGGCGGCATGACCAGCCATGCGGCCGTGGTGGCTCGCGGCATGGGCAAGCCCTGCGTGTGCGCCGCCGCAGACCTTCAGATCGACTACCGGGCGGAGCGGATGACGGTCGCCGGGCGCGAGTTCGCCGCCGGGGACGTGATCACGATCGACGGCGGCGCGGGCAGCGTCATGGCGGGCGCCGTGCCGACCGTCGACCCGGTGCTGTCGGGCCATTTCGCGACCCTGATGCGCTGGGCCGATCGGGGCCGCCGGCTCAAGGTCCGGACCAACGCCGAGACCCCGGAGGACGCGCGGACCGCGATCAGGTTCGGCGCCGAGGGCATCGGGCTCTGCCGGACCGAGCACATGTTCTTCGACGACGACCGGATCCTCGCCATGCGCGAGATGATCCTCGCCGGCGACGCCGACGGCCGGCGCGCCGCGCTCGCCAAGATCCTGCCGATGCAGCGCAACGACTTCATCGAGCTGTTCCGGATCATGACCGGCCTGCCGGTCACCATCCGCCTGCTCGACCCGCCGCTGCACGAGTTCCTGCCGCACGATGCGCGGGAGCTCGAGGCGGTGGCCAAAGCGTCGGGGATGGACCCGGCGGCGCTCCGGCGGCGCGCCGGCGAGCTCCGCGAGGCGAACCCGATGCTCGGGCTCCGCGGCTGCCGGCTCGGCATCCTGTTCCCCGAGATCTACGAGATGCAGGCGCGCGCGATCTTCGAGGCCGCGGCGGAAGTGGCGGACACCTCCGGCGAGACCGTGGTGCCCGAGGTCATGGTGCCGCTGGTCGGGTACGCCCGCGAGCTGGCGCTGATCAAGCGCGAGATCGACGCCGTGGCGGAGGCGGTGATGGCCGAGCGCGACGCCCGGATCACCTACCAGGTCGGCACCATGATCGAGGTGCCGCGCGCCACCATCCGCGCCGGCGAGATCGCCGAGCATGCCGAGTTCTTCAGCTTCGGCACCAACGACCTGACCCAGATGACGCTCGGCCTGTCGCGCGACGATTCCGGCAAGTTCATGGACAGCTACGTGCGCCATGGGATCTTCGAGGCCGACCCGTTCACGACCCTCGACCTCGAGGGGGTCGGGGCGCTGATCGAGTTCGCCTGCGAAGGCGGACGCAAGGGGCGGCCGGGGATAAAGCTCGGGATCTGCGGCGAGCACGGCGGCGATCCCCGAACCATCGCGTTCTGCGAGCGGGTCGGGCTGGACTACGTCTCCTGCTCGCCCTACCGGGTGCCGATCGCGCGCCTCGCCGCGGCACAGGCGGCGCTCGGCGAGCAGAGCCCGGCGCTCGCGGCCGATTGATCCCGACCCTCGACGACCTGCGGGCGGGCGGCAAGGCGGCGCTCGCCCGCGCCCTCGCCACGGCCGAAGCGCGTCCCGACGCGCCGGCCGTCGCGGACCTGCTGGACGAGGCGGCGCGCTGCCCACGCGCACATGTGCTGGGCCTGACCGGCCCGCCCGGGGTCGGGAAGTCCAGCCTCTGCTCCGCCCTGATCGGCCGCTTTCGGAGCCGCGGCCTCGGCGTCGGCGTGATCGCGGTCGATCCGTCGTCGCGCCGCTCCGGGGGCGCGCTCCTCGGCGACCGCACCCGGTTCGAGGTCGATCCCGACGATCACGGCGTGTTCGTCCGCTCGATGGCCGCCCGCGACCGCCTGGGCGGCCTCGCCGCCGAGACCTACGCCGCGGTCGCGCTGATGCGCGCGCTGGTCGACCGCCTGATCGTCGAGACGGTCGGGGTCGGTCAGTCGGAGACCGACGTCGTCCAGGTCGCGGACCTGGTGCTGCTCTGCATCCAGCCGGGCTCGGGGGACAGCCTGCAGTACATGAAGGCAGGCATCGCCGAGGTGCCGGACCTCGCGGTGGTGACGAAGGCGGATCTGGGCGCGCTCGCCGGCGAGGCCAAGGCGGAGATCGAGGCCGCGTGGCAGCTGGGCGCGGCCACCGCGCCCGACGTGCGCCTGGTGAGCGCGATCAGCGGCGACGGCATCGACGCTCTCCTGGAGGCACTGGAAGCCCGGTGGATGAAGCTCGGCCTCGACGGATCGATGCCTCTCCGGCGGGCGGAGCAGCACCGGCGCTGGGCGTTGGAGCTGATCCGGGACCGCTTCGGCCGGACCGGCGCCGGGCTGGTGCGCGAGCGGATCGAAGGGGAGGGGGGCAGCGCCCCGTTCCGCACCCTGCTCGCGGCGAGCCTGGACCTCGACGCCCGTCTCGGCGTCAATCGAGGCTGAAGTTGGCCCAGGGCGGAACCTCCGGCTCGATCCTGGCCTCGCCGGCGGCGAGCGGGGTGCCGCTCCGACGCGCTTCGAGGGCCTGCTCGAGCCTGACGAGGGCGAGCCCTACGTCCCCAACGCTGCTCCGCATCTCGCCGGCATCCCGCTCGCCTCGCCGGATCGCGGTGCCCGGTTCCGGGGCGGGCCCGTGGATCCGGACCGGCATCAGCCGCTTTCGGACGAGACCCCGGTACTTCATCCGGGCGGTGAGCTCCTGCCCGACGAAGCAGCCCTTCTTGAAATCCACCCCGTGCAGCTCCTCGAAGCCGCTCTCGAGCAGGGTCGCCCGCTCGAGCACCATGTCGCGGCTGCCGTCCGGCACGCCGAGCGTGAGCCGCCGGCGCTCGTAGGCCTCGACCGGCCGGCGCCGAAGCCCGAACTCCTCTTCGAGGACGGCGGTGATCCGGTCGGGCGGCAGAAGCGCCCGGGCGCCGAGCTCAATCAGGCGGGGATCGAGGGCGACGACGCCGCCATCCAGCGCGCGGCAGGCGCCGGGACGGGGATCGAGCCCGAGCCGCGCCGGAAGATCGCCGCCGAGCAGGGCCGCGACCCGGAGGTCGCCGCTCACGTCGGCGATCTCGACCTTCGAGCGCAGGCGATAGAGGGTCAAGCGCTGGACCAGCGCCGCGACCCGCTCGCGCTCCGTCTCGAGCAGGATCCGGTCGCCCACCTGGAAGATCAGCAGCTCGAACAGGAACTTGCCCTGCGGCGTCAACAGCGCGGCGTAGAGGGCCTGACCGGGGCTCATGCGGTCGAGGTCGTTGCTGATCAATCCCTGGAGGAACGGCCGCGCCTCGGGGCCACCAAGGGCGACCACGCCCCGCGCTTCGAGCGGAACGTACCCGGCTTCATCCATGGTCGCAGGTCCGGTTGCCATCGCCACTTGACCTTTCAGGTATCGCGCCAGTGGTCAGCGATCCAGGGCGCCGGGCGAATGATCCGCCGCTTGCCCGGCCAGACGCCGTCGGCCGCTTCCGGCGGCTTCGGATCGCCGTGGAAGACCACGATCCGGGTGCCCTCGGGCGGCCTCGGCGGAACGATCGGGCGAAGCAGCGGGTGCGGCATGCAGTGGTGCTTGAAGCTCCGGCACCAGGTCTCGGGCCACCAGGTCTTGTCCTCGATCAGGTGGCTGAGAAAGGTCTGCGAGTTGGGGTATGCAGCGACCGCCTCGCCGGCCTCCCGCTCGAACCGCTCGAAGACGCCCTGGAAATCGCCGGCCTGGAACCGGAACACCGAGGAGTTGCCGATGCCACGGCCGGGCTGGGTCCAGTTCTCGATGATGCAGAAACGCCCGGGATGGCTGAAGAAGGGATCGAGCCGGTCGATCAGCACGAGGTCGAGGTCGAGGAACAGGATCGGCCCGTCGAGGTCGTGCAGCTCGGGCGAGAACATCGAGAACTTCCGCCAGCCGTGATGCGGCTTCGCCCCGCCGAGCTCGATCGCCGGCAGGTCACGGCATTCGACCTCGGGGCGGATTCCGCTCCGGTCGTCGGTCAGGCAGAGAAACCGGAACGGTGCCTCGAGCTGGCGACGGACCATGGCATAGAGGGTGTTGACGTAGGCCGGGGGATATTTCGCCCCCCACTTCATGCACACCACGTGGTTCATCGACGCTTTCCGCCCGGCGCTGGCGGAACGGGTCGATCCGGCCGCCGTCGGCCGGTTCGTTACCAGCCACCCGGGAGGGCGTCAAACCGCCGGCCGCTCCGCGTCGAGAGGTGGGACCGGGCCACCGGTCCGGTCCGCGACCACCTCCCGTAGCGCCGCCGACAGGCGCCGGGCCACCACCGGGAGGTCGTAGGTGGCGCGTGCCTCGGCCAGGGCCGCGGCCGCGAGGCGCTGGCGCAGCTCCGGATCGCCGAGCAGCCGGTCGAGCCGCTCCGCGAGGGCGGCGGGGTCGCCCTTGGGCACCAGAAGCGCGTCCCGCCCGTCCTCGATGATCTCGAGCGGCCCTTCGGCATCGGTGACGACCATTGCCTGGGCGTGGGCGAAGCCTTCGATGACGACGATCCCGAACGGCTCGTGCAGCGAAGGGATGCAGAACAGGTCGAGCTCGCGGAAGAACGCCGCCTTGTCCCTGACCCAGCCGGGCAGGCGGACCCGCTCGGCGAGGCCGCGGTCGTCGATCCGCCGGCGGAGCGCTGCCGCCTCGGGGCCGTCGCCGGCGAGCCGGAGCTCGAAGTCGCGGCCGCGGTCCCGGAGCAGCGCCGCGGCGTCGATCAGGTCCAGGAACCCCTTCTTGGCGACGAACCGGCCGAGCGCCCCGATCACCGGCGGCCCGGCCGTATCCGGGCGCGGCGTCACGTCCGCCGGCACCCGGACCATGTTCGGGATGACCGTGATGCGTTCCCCCGGCTGTCCGGCGGCGATCAGCGCTCGCTTCAGGTCCCGGGTGGTCGCGAAGACGTGGTCGAGGCCGATCAGCGCCTTGAAGCTGTAGTTCTGCGCGACCCCGATCTGCGGCAGCGTCCGGCCCCTCTGCGCGCGCCGGACCAGCCCGCTCGCCCGGCGCCCGATGGTGATGGTCGCGGCCGGAGCGAGGCGCGCCAGGACGCGCCGGAGCCTCAGCGCCGCGAGCGGGTCCCAGGCGCCGAGGCTCCGGCAGGTCTCGACCGTCGCCGCCCGCTCGGCGAGCACGGCCCGCTCCGGCCATTCGGGATGACAGATCGCGACCACCCGGTGCCCCTCGAGGGCCAGGGCCTCGGTGTAGTCGAGCAGCGACTGCTCGAGCCCGCCGAGCCCGGGCCCGAGCATCGCCACGGCGACCGGTGGCGCGCGCCCGGATGCGACGGGTCGCTCCAAAGGGGCCGGCTCGGAGGCGGATGCGATCTGCGGGTGCGGCATGGCTGCGCATGCTAGCGCGAGAGCCGGGGCGGCGCAGCCTCCACCTCCGGCTCGCCACGACCGGCGGATGCGTTCATTCGACGTGCAAGTTTCGCGTGTACGGTGAGCTTGCGCCTTCGCGCCTCGCGATTATCTTCTCAACCCATGAGCGCAAATCGCCGGGCCGCCCGCCGCCGCCCGAAGGGAACCACCATGGACTCACCGCCCCCGCTGGATCTCGCGCGCGTGGCGCCCTTCCTCGACGCCGAGGGCACGCCGAGGGCGGCCGCCGTCGGGCTCGCCGACCGGCGCGACGGCGGCGGGTGCGCCGGC